>JANXZJ010000179.1 GCA_025355585.1 Mariniphaga sp.
ACGTGGGGCCGGTGGAGCCGTGACGCTGCAATTTTTCAAACTCCTCAAGGAGACGCACTTCCACGCGGGGGTGGACGATGGCGTTGAGCCGCTGCAGCTTGGCGGAATCAGCGAAGACAATTTTGGCCAGCGCGGCCCGGCTGATGCGAGTATGCGCATCATCGATCGACACCGGACCGGCCAACTCCGTTGCGCGGCGCACGATGCGGGCCGAGCCCTCGCGGTCGTCGATGAGCTGTTGGAGCACGACGCCGGTGACGATCGGCAGATCGGTCGGGTCGCCCGATTCGAGGCGCTTGATGATCGCGCCCTCGCGGGTCACGACGTACGTCTCGCCGCCCGCGGCTTTTGGAGTGCCGTCGTTCGTTGCGACGATGCCGCCTGCCTCGCGCTCGACGACGTGGAGGAAGATGGTCCCCGGCAGCTGCCGCGCGAGAGAGGCCTCGCTGACCCACGGATCCGCGACGAGACGGGCGCGGGCGCGATCGAGATCCGTCGTGAAGACATTCTGGCCCTTGGCAATCCCCGCGATCGTCGCGAGCTCGTCGGGAGAGCGCCGCTTTGCGCCGGTCGTGATGACCTCGCTGATCGCGAAGCGCGGACTCGTCTTCACGTACTTTCGCGCCCCCCACGCCACGGTGCCGCCGATCGCGACCACCATGACGAAGCCGAGCACGCCGCGCGCGATTCGCATGGTGCGAGACTCGGTCCTCGGCAGCTCGGGCACCTGCAGAGGCATCGCCATTTAAAAAACAAGTCATTAATGACTCCATTCCTTGGCGCAATTTAACGGCTTACCCTTCGAATATTTCAATAATGAAAAAATACGCAGGTAATGGTATTCCATTAAGCATTCTTGTCTTTCCCGATCAACATATTGAATTTATGGATGTGAGGAATGAAGTGATCAGGAATAAGCTTTATCAGTATGTGAGAAAAAAAGGCTGAAATACCTGTGCTCGCCCTCGTTTGTAACGAGAGATTAGTTGACGGTAATTTATAACGACAAATACATCCTATCATCAGAAGACGATACGATGGTAACTGAAATTTAGAGTGGAGTTTTTATCTGAAAAAGATAACTGATTAAGAGATCCAAATTCAACCTGTTATAGACCGGCTGTAAACAGACAGATTATCAGCAAATAATTTTGCAGGCGGTGATTTGTTATTGTTTAAAACTATGTAAATTTACGGGAGCAATAATACGCGGCGGTATTTCGCAAAACCTGCTATAATTTCGATGTGATTTTACAGGTTTAAGCCAGTTGTAAAAAAGATTGGGATCGGAGTCCGCACAAATTTTATAATAGAACTTAGTATATTTATTAAAGAACTAATATGAAATAAAACAACCGTTAATATGAAAAGAACGATATTCATTTTTTGCTCAGTTCTATTGATAAGCAGCTATTTGCTTGCTCAGAAACACGAGCCGATAACCGTAAAGGCAGGTACAAGCGTTAAAGATTACTTTCCTGTGGCAGAAAGATATCTTTATCCCGGTTTTACCGCAGGGAAAGGATATTTTAAAAAAGGGATCGTCATTCCCTGTCTGTTCAACTTTAATGTAATATCGGGTGAAATGGAGTTTATTCAGTCAAAAGATACCCTGGTAATTGCTAAAAAAGAGGAGATCAATTCAATTGTCGTCGCAACGGACACATTTTACTATCATGATGCTTACCTGCAAATGATCCGAAGCGGCCGGCTCAGCGTCTATGTAAAACGTGGTGTCGAAATTAAGAATATTCTGAAGCAAGGTGCCATGGGTACCATCAACAGAAGCGCTGCCTCCGACTCGTATAGCTTTGTGTTGCTTGGTCCACGTTCATTTGATATGAAATTGGCTGACGATGTTGTAATTCAGCAAACGGTCGGGTTTTTCTATTCAACATCGGGAAACGACTTTATACCATTCACGAGGAAAAATATCATCCGGATCATGCAAGGGAAGGAGGATGAAATCAAAAACTACATAAAGGCTAACAAGATTGATTTTGATTCGCGGGAGGATTTGCTAAAACTGGCCGGCTTTGTGAGCGACCTGGTATTCAAAAATCCCGGGAAATCGTAGGCACTACCCGAAGAATTGAATGATACGGGTATTCTCAAAACTGAATATGGTATAGGGTGATTAAAATGAATTTGTTTATTAGTTTTATGAATTGAAAGAAATGCAAAATGTGGTGATATAACAACCAATAATCTTCAAATCAAATATGAAAAAACTATCCAATATTCCCATATTCAATGTCAAGTTGTTGGCTATTCTTTTGCTGGCAATCGTTTCGTGTCAGCCACGTACTGCAAAAGTCCAGGTCGCAGAATCTGCAAACTTCCGGTTTGAAGAACAAGGTATCCAACAGATTCAGCAAGGGTATAAAGATGGAACTTTTACGATTAAAGAGGTGGTTCAGGCTTACCTTGAACGGATTGATTCGGTTGATAAACATGGTCCTAAGCTAAATGCAATCATTCAGATCAATCCCGATGCCCTTTTGATTGCTGAAGAGCTGGATAAGGAGTTGAAAGCAGGGAAGTCAAGAGGACCGTTGCATGGAATTCCTGTCGTATTAAAAGATAATATCGATACGCACGATAAAATGGCAACCACAGCCGGGTCGAGGGCACTTCGGAATTCATTCCCGTTAAATGACAGCTTCCTTGCGAAACGGCTAAGAGAGGCAGGCGCGGTTATCATTGGAAAATCGAATTTGAGCGAATGGGCCAACTTCCGTGGTCAGCTTTCAACGAGCGGTTGGAGTGGGGCAGGAGGTCAGACGAGGAACCCATATGATATTAGCCGCAACCCTTGCGGGTCGAGTTCCGGATCTGCTGTGGCAGTCGCTGCGAATTTGACCATGCTTGCCATCGGTACAGAAACGGACGGTTCAATCGTTTGTCCTTCGCAAACCAATGGCATAGTTGGGATCAAACCGACGGTAGGGCTTGTGAGTCGGTCGGGTGTTATTCCCATTTCGTTTACACAGGATACGCCGGGGCCCATGGCACGTACGGTGCGTGATGCGGCAATTTGCCTGGGTGCATTGGTCGGCGTAGATTCTGCAGACACGAAAACGCTGGACAGCAAAGGGCAATTCCAAACCGATTATACAAAATTCCTGAACAAAGATGGACTAAAAGGGAAGCGGATTGGCTTGTATAAAGTTCCGATGGGTATTAATTACAAGGTGGATACGCTGATGAACCGGGCAGTGAATTTTCTGAAAAACCAGGGTGCTGTAATTGTGGAGATTGGTGAGATTTATGACCGGAAGGTTGACAAATTTTCGTTCGAAATCATGCTATACGAATACAAAGATGGCTTGAATAAATATTTTCAGTCGCTGGGCCCTAAGGCACCGATCAAAAGCGTTGAGGAACTCATTGCTTTTAACCGCACGGATTCGGTGGAATTAAAATACTTTAACCAGCATTACCTCGAAATGGCACAGAAAAAGGGAGACCTCTCTTCGCCTGAGTATCTGAAGGCATTGGCGCAAATATTTAAAGGATCGAGGGCTGATGGAATTGACAAGGTGATGAATGAGCATGACCTGGATGCGATTGTCACACCGGCTGGTGCACCCGCATGGAAAACCGACCTCACGAATGGCGATAGTTTCCAGGTGGGCAGTTCATCTGCTGCAGCGCAGGCCGGATATCCCAATATCACAGTACCCATGGGATTTATCGATGATTTGCCTGTTGGAATCTCCTTTTTCGGAAGGGCCTGGAGCGAACCGGTATTAATAGAAATAGCCTATGCATACGAAACAGGCACCAAATTCCGCAAGGCGCCGTTATTCAATCATTAATGTTTTGTCCATCCCAAAAAATTGAATAATTGAAAATGCCACCAAAACACGAAGGCACCAAGTCGCACCAAAAGCTGATATTCAGTCAATCTTATTGGTGGATTTTGGAGACTTAGTGTTTTGGTGGCATTTTTTTTCAAAGAGTACAACCGTTCACTGTTAATCCTCGAAGAAGTCCCAATTAATCCTCGTCCTTATCCTTTTCAGCAGTAAAGAAAGCCGCGTGAACAGGAGCAGGGCATGGACTGTTTAATCCGCGAATGGCGCCCCAGATCACCTCATTAAATTGTGCATCTGGAACCCGGTCTTCCTGGCTGAAATTGAATTTTTCGCTCAGCTTCGATAATTTATTGGTCGCTGTATTTTTAAGGTTTAAGTCAATGAGATTTGGCAATGATTTAAACGAGGGATGTGTAGCCGTTTTGTTAAAACATCTCCACATTGGTTCAGCTGATGTGTCGTATTGGCTCATTGGAGGTAAACCCAGAATTAGTTCAATCGTTCGAAGCATCGAGGAGGTCGAGTACATTGTATGGTCAACAAACTCCTGCTTCACAAAACCACCGGCAACATAGGCGGTTGAGCGGTGTGCATCGACATGATCGGGGCCGTTCTGAGCATCATCTTCCAGAATGAAAATAACACTTTCATTCCAGATTGGAGAATGGCTTAGGTATTCGACAAAAAGACCAACTGCCAAATCATTATCGGCCGCATGCGCCAACGGAGTAGTTTTACCACGGCTGAGTCCTTCGGTATGATCGTTGCCGAAACGAAGTGTATTCAATTGAGGAACTTTACCCGCAGCAAGCAGGGAATCAAAATCGCGTTTCCATTGATAAAAGCGAACCGTATCGCGAACTGACAAGTCCCATTCTGTATAAGTTGGACAGAAATGGTCTATTAGTGCCGGAATTGCTGCTTTGGAATCTGAAATAAACTCTGCATAAGTGCGGTAAGTCACACCGTATCTTTTACAGAAATCCCATAAAAAGCCATTTTTGTTATTGGATACTTCACGTGCCCCCTCGCCGGGATAAAATCCACCTCTGCCGCCATAACTCGAAGGCCAGTTTTTCTCGAGGTAATCGGTAGCATAGGCACCCATCGTCCAGTTATGTCCGTCGGCACTCACTTCACCATCCACATAGAAGTTATCAAGCAAGACAAATTGTTTGGCTAACGCATGTTGGTTGGGTGTTATCTTTCTTCCAAAAAGAACCAGTGTGCTGTCGCCATTGCCCTCCGGCATGTCGCCCAGCACCTGGTCGTACGTGCGATTCTCCTTGATAATATAAAATACATGCTTAATCGGAGATACATCGCCAACCTTGCCGGGGATTGGATTTCCTGCCTCTCCCGCCGAAAGCATCTCTTTTTCTTTCGTATAAGGGGTGTTATTGTAAACCGCCTGGGAATAAATACCTAACTGATTTTCAGTAGGATTTGAAATTGATTGAAGGGTCCCGCGAAACAAACCGCCGATGTATTGCACTTTAATCTCCTTTTTAGTCCCTTTTTGATAAGCCACGTCCTCTTTTCTGCTTGTCGGATTAGGTCCGTAAGGATTTGCCTTGGAGGTTAATCCTTTGCC
The DNA here is from genome assembly GCA_025355585.1 of Mariniphaga sp. Lineage (GTDB taxonomy): Bacteria > Bacteroidota > Bacteroidia > Bacteroidales > Prolixibacteraceae > JAAFHB01. Next base: position 5,416 of record JANXZJ010000179.1, read on the forward strand.
ATTTGTGACAAAAATGGTGTTTTTCACTACACGCACACAGCTTGGATACCAGCCAGTCGGTATAAATCCTTTGCTCGTGCTGTTGCCGGGTTTGCTCACATCAAAAACAGCGAGACAGTTATTATCTGCATTGGCAATGTACAACGTTTTTTCGTCCTGACTTAGAGCGATGCTGTTGGGTGTTGAACCTGATGGCGCATTTGGATAGAGGGCTGCATTCAGGATTTCAATTTCCCTGTTTTTTTCAAGCGAGACAACCGATACGGAATTGTCGTTGGCATTCGCCACATAAAGGTATTTCCTATTTTTAGAAATACAGATATCATTTGGATTATCTCCTACTGCAATAGAACCTTTTACAAGTTGTTTTTGTGTATCGAATAAAATCACCTTGTTGCAGCCCCAACAAGTTATATACAGTGTTTTACAATCATCCGACAGCAGGCAGGTATATCCTTCACCTCCCAGGGGTATTTGTTTTTTAACCTTCTTTTCTTTTATATCGTAGACATACAACGAATTGTTTTCTTTGGTAACTGCGTAAAGCAGCTGCTTCTGATCGTCAACAGCAATACCTGCAATCGAAATCAGATTTGGCCAGGGCTTACCAATCATCAGTGTATCGTTTGGAATCAGCTTTTTGTCTTTGATTTGATATTTCATGATCCAGTTGTCATTCCCTCCGGAGGCATACAGGAACTTTTCATCTTTTGAGAAAGTGAGTCCCAACCATCCTTTTGCAATAACGACCGAATCGAGCACCGCCATGTTTCCCGGATCAATCAGATGAATGCTTTGATCACTTTGCCCGTTATTGGTCACTGCCAGCATTTTCCCGGATGCAGAAACTGCAATGTTTAAAGGTAAATCGCCTACAGGTAACATTTTTCCAACAGGTGAAAGCTTCCATCCATTCATTAATGAAACGCGGTTTGACTCAATTTCTTTCAAACTTTGCCCTTCCACCTGCAAAACAGGAAACGATATAAGAGCCAGACAAATCAATGCGAAAACGGTTTTAAATCTGAGAGTATGCATATCTGTTTATTTAATTATCTGATTTAAGCAATCGAGACACTTACTTTGGTTGTAGTAACACAACAACATGTAAATGTGTGCTAAAATTACGAATTTAAGCAAAGATTCTTCAGCCGATTATTTGGTTTCCTTACCGATTGATTCAAAAGCTGATTTTTTAAAAACAAGAATAAAATATATTGAAAATGAACCGAATAGATTGCTATTCGTCGGTAAATATATTTTGACCAAATAGAAAAATCGCTGATAAATAAAAAAATTGCAGCTGATTTTTAGTCAATTGCAATTTTTTATTTCACTTTAAACCAGATTAAAATGCTGAAATTACCAGTTCATCAAACCAATACCGATTGTGAAAGGAAACATCTCAGGACCGCGTGCATCCTTGAAAAAAGTTGAGAAATAATAGGTTCCGAACAGGTTAATCCCCTTGTAACCAACACGTGCAGTTGCGCCATACCGGAAAGGATTGATATTGAAATCGTCACGACTCTTTGATTTGTGGCCGTCCATTTTCACTTTTGTATGCGAACCCACTTTCAGTCCACCGATCACACCACCTGAGAAATAAAGCCGTTTGTCGTGTCCATCTACCGGAATCTGAAATTCGAGCATTAAGGGCACCGTCAGATAAGTGGTCGAGAGTTTCGATTTTGTGAGTCCATTTTTATCCAGTACAACTGGTTTAACCAGGCCATTGTCATTCTCAATGGTATACGCGTTCGAAAACCTGTAGTCGTTATAAGTCAACCCAAGACCTGTCACCAATCCGATATTCCGTTTGACTTTTTGCAAACCAATACTGTATCTCAGGACATTAATACCCACTTCGAACGATTTATTTTGGTTCAGATCCATAAAATTAGGTGTGAATGCCTTGTAATCGACATTGGCAAATGAATTAATTCCCATCTCAACGGCAGCCCAATGACCTTTAAACCGGGTTGGACGACCTGTCCACGATTCATACTCTTTCTCGTCCAGGTTGTTTAATTTGATATCTGAACCGTGATTTCCTTCTGCAATTACCAGGGCTTTGTGCCCGACTCTGACTCTAACGGTATCGCCCCGCCCCGCATCTTTGATATCGATTGCGTTATTTCCAATTTTCACATTGGTACGCAAATCACCACCTTCGACAACTGTCACTACATTTTTTCCAAGGACATTTATCCTGGTTGTATCTTGTGCATTTAATACTGAAGTACAGTAAACACAAATAACTATTAAGGCTAAAATTGACTTTTTCATTTCTTTGGATTTTGAATTTGTCAGTAGGACGGACGATACAGAAATTAGTTACAGGTCAGGAAATAAAAATAGTTGTATTTTTATAAAGCGAATAAAACCAAAGTGTTGCATTGGTTTTTTGCTAATATAGGAAACTGCTTCCTCCTAAGAACTCTCGTAAGACGGATGTTGGTGGTATTTCCTCCTCCGGAATTGTTTCAAAATAAGAGATAAAGATTAATAACCGGACCGCTTCGGAGTACTCCGGTGTATTCTCTTTGACCTGTTTCAATAATGGAGATGCATGTTTCTTGATGACCGCGAGTTCGTAAATCAAAGCCGAATTAAACATGATATCAGCATTTTCCTGGTAGGGGAATATATGCTTTTCTTCGCCACGGCGCACACTGGGCCAACGCTGAATTGTTGTAAGTGCATCGTATCCACGGTATTTACTGTCGCGGGTGATTCGCCGGAGCAGACGGTTATCGGTGGTTGGGATATAAGTGTGTTCGTCGATTGAAATCTGGGTTAATGCCGACACGAAGATGCGATATGTCTTTTCAGGATCGATCAGCGGGATTAAATCCGGATTTAGTCCATGTATTCCTTCAATAATAAGAATATTATCTTTCGCCATTTTCATCTTCTTCCCGCTGAAGGTTCGTTCTCCCAGGTGGAAATCGAATCGTGGAACTTCAACTTCTTCACCAGCCGTGAGACGTAACAGAAAGTCGTTAAAATAGGGGATATCTATGGCTTCCAATGCTTCAAAATCAAAATTGCCCGATTCATCGATTGGTGTAAAATCGCGGTTGACAAAGAAATCGTCAACGGAAACCTCAATGGCGTGCAGACCGTTTACTGCCAATTGAATGCCAAGTCTGCGGCTAAAAGTTGTCTTTCCGGAACTTGACGGACCGGCAACAAGAACGATGTTAACTTTATCGCGTTTTGCAGTAATGGCAGTAGCGATTTCGGCTATTTTTTTCTCGTGCAGGGCCTCCGAAATTTTAATCAGATCGCTTGCGCGACCAGCCTTGGTAACAGCATTCAGCCTTGGAATGTCTTCAACTTCCAGAATATCAGCCCATTTTTTATGCTCTCTGAAAATTCCAAAAAGTTTATCCTGTTTTATGGCCGGTTCCAGCTCTTCTGTGTTGGTTGGGATCGGAAAGCGAAGTAAAATACCGTCGTAATACTTTTCAACGCCGAAATTCTGAACACATCCAGTTGATGTAAGCATATGTCCGTAGAAAAAATTGACATGATCTCCCAATGAAAAAATTGGGGCATAGAGTCTCCCATAATTACGATAAAGCTCTGCTTTTCGGTGCAAATTATTCTTCTCGAGTAATTCAATTGCTTTTTCAGTAAGGATCATTTTCCTTTCAACAGGAATGTCCTGCCGGACAATTGACCTCATCTCATCGTTAAGCAACCAGACATCTTCCTCTTTGAAAATCCTGTCCAGCCCTTCAATCTCGCAATAATAGCCTTTCGAAATGGCATGATCGATAATGAGCCGGGCTTCGGGCCAAAGATTCCGAACCGCGGCATAGAGAATAAAGGAGAGTGTGCGAAGGTACATGCGCTGCCCGTCGCGCCATGAATAATCGATAAACTGAACCACGCGTGGTTTAACCATCTCATAATCCAAGGGTTTAGCGCGATGGTTCACATAAGCTCCAAGAATCGGCTCCTTCATTTCGACCGACAGTGATTTCGCAATCTCACCTAATGTTGTTCCAAGCGGAAATTTACAATCCTGATCAGTATTTTCGCATCTGATATCAATATACTTTGCCATATCTTATTCACAATTAATCAAAAGAAACCACAAGATAGTTTTTTTGCTCCTATTATAAAATGTGTGGAAGAAAATTAAATATTGAAAAGTGAAAGTTCAGCATTTGCTGCTTCCGGAGGATAGGAATTCAATCATTTTTTTCACAGGAATCACACATTGTGTACCAGTTCAGCCTGTCGTTCAGGTTGAAATGAAAGGATGGTGCGGTAAACTCTTTCCCTGATTTCCTGATGTGTCGGATTTAATTCTGCTGCAGTGAAAAGGCCTGAATCGGGATTGATTCTTTCAAAGACCATCAGGTACAATGCAAAAATGATTTCAAGACTTAATTGGTACCTTGGTTCAAGCAATGGCTTTACCTCCTGGATCATCCGAAAGGTTTTCATGCGGTACTCATCAGCCAGCTGATAATATTCCCCGATCAACCCCCGGAATCCCTGAGGTATTTCAGCTCCGTTGCTTATTGCTTTTAATTGTTTCCGGTTTAAGCCATGTTTTACAATCAGATCATCGGCAAAGTAAGTCAGGTTATTGTGCTGATCTTTCTGAAAATCTCTGATAATATGGACAATATAACTAAAAACGGCACAAGGTGTGGCAGTCTTTTTAACATCAAAAACCGGGGCATTGTATTGACTGGTTGAATTTGAAATTCCGCATAAATGGACAAATACCGAGGCGGGAGCAATTGAGGCTCCGCTGCTGTAATCAAGGAAAGTCTCCAACGTGGCAAACCCATCATGGTAAATATCATAAATCATCGAAGTGGCAAAAGTTTCCATTGTCCATAACGGAATCTTAAACCGTTTCATTGTTTCGATCAATTTCCTTTTCCACGGATCAGTGTCATCGTGTTTGTGTATTGAATTGATCCACTGTTTAACCTCCATTTCGAACAGTTCTCTCTCTGCTTCCGCAATTTCCTGATGATCTGATTTGTAATTGTCAATCAGATCGTCAATTGCCCGCATAAACCGATAGCATGTCTTGGCCGCTAAAAACCGATCCTCGTCCCAGAAATTGGCAGCAATGAGAATATTAGGATGATCGATAATCTTTTCGAAATCCAGTTTATTAAAAATGGTCAGATATGTGTCTCTTAGGCTATTCATCGTAAGTTTTGACAAAAATATAAGATTTTGACGGAATTACTTGCAATAAAATTAACTATTCTCTTTCAATATTCGCTCCGAAGTAAGTTTAGCGGATAACAAAACAAGCGGCACACCATTTCCCGGATGGGTACTGCCACCCACAAAATAGAGATTGCGGTAGTGGTTATGTCGGTTGTGAGGTCTGAAATATCCCATCTGCATGATATTGTGTCCTATACTGCCGAAAACCGATCCTCGTGAGACATTGAAAATTGATTTCCAGGCAACAGGTGTGTAGCATATCTCAAATTTTATATGATCTTCCAGATCGGTGAACCCTTCCATCACCAATCGGTTAAGCACTTCAGTCCTGGCTAAATTTTTAAGCGCTTCCCAATCCTGTGGATTTTTTTCGTTCAGATGACCAATCGGAACAATGACAGATACCGAATCTTCACCGGAGGGTGCGGCTGTTGGATCGGTGTGAACCGGTGCATGAATATAAAAGCTTGGGTTCTCCGATAATGACTGATGTTCAAAAATTGCGTCCAGACTTCCACGGTATTCCTTCGACAGAAAAATACTGTGGTGTTCGAATTTTGAATATGCCTTGCTAAGTCCCCAGTGAAAAACAATGGCAGAGCATGAATAGGTTTTGCGATCTAACCTTTGCGATATTTTAGTATCGGGCAATAAATTGCGATAGGCATACGGAAGATCGGCATTAACAACGATCAGATCACTTTTAATAGCGGTGCCGTCACTGAAGATCAGTGTTTTTGCCAGACGGCCATTCGTTTCGATCTTCTCTGCCACCTTGTTGAAATCGAATTTTACACCTGCTTCTTTCGCTACTTCTTCGAGTTTCAAGGCAATCTGGTGCATACCACCAATCGGGAAAAGTGCACCTTCAGTCATTTCGGTTGCCGGTAACATCGAAAAAAGCGCGGGTGCCTTTAAAGGACTTTGCCCGACGTAGATATTCTGAAATGTAAAAGCTTGTGGTAAATTTTTGTTTTTAAAAAACCTGCGAATAAAGGTAGCATGCTTAAGATACGTTTTTAACCTTATAAGCATCATTACATTGGCAAGAGTAGTAAATTCAAAAAGGTGATAGAAGTTGCGTGCCAGCAGGTTTTTGTACGAATCGCGGAAAAACGAGTAACCGGTTCGAATATAAGCTTTATAACGAATAAAACTACCGGGTTCCATCGCTTCGAGTTGAGGTTTCATCACGGCGTCGTCTTTTGAAAAGATCAACTGCTCTCCATTTCCGAAATAGAGCTTATAAATTGTAGAAAGATCCTTTAATTCAAAACATTCATCAAAATTGAGTCCTAACGTTTCGAAAACAGACCGGTAGATGGAAGGCATCAAAAGAATTGTTGCTCCAATGTCGAACCGGTGACCGTCGCGGTTAATCTGACCGCACCTTCCGCCAGACTGAGAATTTTTCTCATAGACAGTTACATCAAAACCATTCTTTGCCAAAGTGATAGCTGTTGCCATTCCTGCTATTCCGGCACCCACAATTACAACCGATTTTTTGCTCATTAAAACAATATGCTACTTTCTGAAATTTTGGAAAAATAATATGTGCAATATCTGAATAATATTGGTCGGAATTGGAGAGAAATAATTACAATGCATTTAAACACGAAAAGCAATTTGGAAATATTCAAAATAAGAATCCCTTGCAGCATAGATTGGTGCAAGGGATTTCAGTTTTCGGATTTGGTGAATTTCTTTCAAGTATCAATATGTATTTCTATAGAATACAAATTCCATTATTCATCAATGTTGTTTATTAGTTGCTCCCTGATTTTCTTATAATTACGCCAGTCAAATTGGCGAAGAAACCGGTCTGCGGCAATTGCTCCGCGCTTAAAGAGATCAATCTTATCGTCATCTGAAATTCCGAAATTGAGCCAGTCATGATCGCCGATATCAATCTTTTCGATAAGGAGACTGTAATCGGGATTTTTAAGCAGAAAATCGTAATCATGAAGGTGACGTGAAGAGTTGAACATTGCCCCAAAAAGATTGGTTGGGTTCGATATCTTATTGGCCATGTTGCGGTTATCGCCAAGTCGGATACCAAAAGTTGGCATTCGTGGTACAGAGTTTTGCTTATGGAAGACATCGATTGGGAAATTAGAAAGAATACCACCATCGACAAAGAAACAGGTATCAGGCAAAGCACCGGTGAAACTTACAGTCTCTACCCAATTCTTTTGTGCGTCAGGACCTTGCGGAATGTTATCGATTTGTAACGGACTAAAAAAATACGGGATCGACATTGACGCTCTTACAAAAAGTGCCGGATTTTCGCTTTCCGGATTACTCCAGTAGAGACTTGCCATTCTCGGAAATTCCACCTTGGTCTCGGTTGTGAGATCTGCGGAAATAATGGCAATACGAGGCTTCAGCCCATCCAAAGTTTTTGGAATACCCGGACGGATAACCAAATTGGAAGGTATTTTTTCGAAAGATGCGTTGAGGTCAGCAACCGATTTGATCCCGTTATTTTCAAGAAACTGAGCGAGCCAATTCCGAAAATCATCACCCGGATTAAGCCCCAGATCATCAAATAATTCATCAATAACCTGCCATCCTTTCCAAATCATTTTCACCCGTTTTGCCTTTTCAACCAATGCTTTGATAAAGTCTTTCGAGTCGCTGTCCCCATCTACAAAATCGTATAGATTTTTGTTGACCAACACGTCAATGACTTTTTCGGATTTGGGTTTCGAGACATCACCCAAACCGGCAAGCAACATGGCATTGATCGAACCGGCAGAAGTTCCTGCAAGGCTGAAAAAACGGATGCCCATCTGCTCAAGCACATAAGTATAGCCAATTAGTGCTACTCCCAAAACTCCTCCGCCTTCCTGGACGAGTTCAACATATTGATTCCCGCCGCTATCCAGGAGGTCAGAGAATTGCATTTGATCTATTTTGTCATTTTTCATCCTTTCGATCAACTGAACAACATCGGGTTGACCCGTAAAATCTGTAGTTTTCATTGCTTTATTGATTTGAGATTAATAATTGAATAATTGCCTTCATTGGTAAGATTGCCGACTGCTGACAGGCTCGATTTATACGGGGAATTCAGCAATATTGTTACTTTAAATCCGATTTAGGTTAAATTTGCAGCAAAACCATTCATATCACGATGCATAAACTGGTATTCGCTACAAACAACGATCATAAAATGAGGGAACTGAGGCAGATTCTTTCCTCTGAATTCGAATTATTAAGTCTGAATGACATCGGTTGTGCAGACGATATTCCCGAAACAGGAAATACCCTTGAGGCCAATGCAGCTCAGAAGTCTTTCTATATATTGGATAAATACGGAATTGACTGTTTTGCGGATGATACAGGTCTTGAAATTGAAGCTCTTGGGAATGAACCAGGTGTTTATTCAGCGCGTTATGCCGGTGAAGGAAGGAATGCGACTGACAACATGCTGAAGGTTTTGGAGAATATGAAAAATGAAACCAACAGGAACGCACGGTTCAGATGTGTTATCTCGCTGATTCTTGATGGAAAAGAGAGACAATTTGAGGGAATTGTGGAGGGTAAGATCCTTACTGAAAAGCACGGAGATGCTGGTTTCGGGTATGATCCCATTTTTATGCCTCATGGTTTTAAGCAATCTTTTGCGGAAATGTCAGCCGATGACAAAAATAAGATTAGCCACCGGGGACGGGCTGTAATGAAACTGGTTGATTATCTGAAAAATATCTAATTTTATATCACGCGATCTTTCAGTTTATCATTAATTAAATTTCGAATCGTTTGATGAAGCCAAAACTGAGAACACTTATTTTTGTGGTGATCGGTGTCTCCGTTTTCTGCGAGATTCCGGCAAATAACTGGCACTCATACCTGTCGTATTATCAAACAATCGCTATCACGCAAGGCGATCAGAAAATTTTCGCTGCCAACCAGAACGGGCTTTTTTCTTACAGTCTTTCCGATAACAGTTTCGAAACGAAGTCGCGTGTCGAAGGGTTGTCAGATTCGGGAATTTCAGCCATCAGCTGGTCAGCTTCAAAAAGAGCTTTATTAATAGGTTATTCAACCGGGAACCTTGACCTTCTTGCTGGAAATACGGTTCTCAACTTGCCAGATCTTAAGCTTAAAACCTCAATCACCAACAAATCAATTAATAACATCTTATGCGATGGCGATTTTGCATGGTTAAGCTGTGATTTTGGCATTGTGAAAATCAGCCTGAAAAAGTGGGAAGTTGCTGAAACATGGGTGATCGGACCAAGTGCCTCTCCAATTGCTGTTAAAGAACTTGCCGCAGATAAACGATATTTTTGGGCCGCTACAGAAGCAGGTGTCTTCAGGGCCGAGAAAAATAACCCAAATCTTCAGGATTATCACAATTGGATTCTTCAGGATGGACTCCCGTTTCCGAACAATCAGTTCAATTCAATAACTGTTTTTAATAGCAAAGTCTTTACCTGTGATAATGCAGAAAAGATCTATGCTTTTGACGGAACAATCTGGCAATCTGTTTATCCCGAAATTGCAGGAATACGGAAAATAAAGGCTTTCTCTTCAGCATTAACATTTGTCAGCGAAAAAAGCATAGAAGTAATTGGCCTGAACAGTCGCGTTTCAGTTTCGAACTATGGAGCACTTCTCCCGGTAAATCCAATAATCAGTCCCACAGATGTACTGATTAGCAATTCCGGTGATTTATGGATTGGCGATCACACATTCGGTGTGATTCAAAAATCAGACGGTGGTTCATACCTTTCGATTGTTCCCGCAAGTCCTTCAAGTAATAACACCGTGAAATTGACCGCTTCCGGATCTGATCTTTACGTTGCTACGGGCAAGGAAGATTCACAATCCGCGACGGTTCCTGCTGAAGTTTACCGGTTAAAAGATCAGAAATGGATTTCTGTTAATGAATTTACCGACAATAAGTTAATTGAATTAAAAACCATCACCAAAGTGGTTCCGGCACCCAAAAATCCGGAGCATTATTGGGGCTCTACCCGAAGCGACGGACTCATTGAATTTGATGGACAGAAAGTGGTTAAAATCTACAATTCTACAAATTCGCCGCTTTTGTCGCAAAATGGAATTTGCAAAACAGGAGGATTGGCATATGACGTTGAAGGAAATTTGTGGGTGACGAATCCCAATGGAAGTAGCCAATTACATGCCGTGAAACCGGATGGCTCTTGGAAATCATTTAGTTATCCTGGAATCGATAACCAGTTTACCGCTGCCGGTGATATGATTATTTCGAAAAACGATTCCAAATGGATCATCGTCAATAATTCAGACCTTTTTGCACTCCGGACAAATAATACCATCGAGAACACTGGGGATGACCTTTACCGGAAAACTTCTGTCAGGAGCCGTTTTTCGAATAGTGAAACAACTGTTATAAAAGGCTTTAGCCAGATAAATGTCTTGGCTGAGGACCTGGATGGTTACCTCTGGATTGGAACAGAAAAAGGAGTTGTCCTTTACACAAATCCGGATGCACTGTTTGGAAATACTGAATTTTATGGTGTCCAGCCTTCTGTTGATCTTGGAGACGGACTGTTTCATCCGCTTCTTGAAAATGAAATAGTGAATGCAATTGCGGTTGATGGCGGTAACCGCAAGTGGTTTGGGACAGAAAATTCAGGTGTATTCCTCTTTTCGGCCGACGGGTCTAAACTGATTCATCACTTCAATACCGATAATTCACCGCTTTTTTCAAACCGCATTTTCAGCATTGCCATTAACGGTCAGAATGGCGAAGTTTTTTTTGCTACTGAACGAGGCCTCATCTCGTGGATGGGTGAAGCTACTGAAGGAGAAAATTCATTTCAACACTTGTATGCATGGCCGAATCCTGTAAGGGAAACCTATCAAGGTGATATTACGATTGACGGGCTCACTGCTGAATCGTCGGTTAAAATTACCGATGTTGCAGGCAACCTGGTTTATAAAACTACCTCAAATGGCGGACGTGCTATCTGGAATGGAAAGAACCGGAATGGTGATCGGGTAAGTACAGGTGTCTACCTGATTTTTTGCGCTAATCGTGGAGGGAATCAATCCCGTGTTATTAAATTGCTTTTTATTCATTGAGAAATGCTACAAAAAACCCGGGGAATAGTACTTCGCAGCCTTAAATATGGTGAAACTGGACTGATTACGACCATTTACACCGAGGCATTTGGACGGATGGCATTCATCATGCAAGGGATCCATGGCAAAAGAACATCGGTGAAAGGAAATCTTCTTAAGCAACTTTTCCTGCTTGAGATGGAGGTCGACTATAAACCAGGCAGGGAATTGCAAAGGGTAAAAGAGGTCAAAAATATCTCTCCATTCGGGTCGATCCCTTTCGGGATTGTCAAGTCGTCGCAGGCACTCTTTCTGGCCGAAGTCCTGGAAAAAGTGCTTCGGGAGGAGGAGTCACGACCTGATTTATTTGGATTTCTTTATCGGTCAATTCAGGTACTTGATTTATTTGAAGATGGAATTAACAACTTCCATGTGATATTTCTTATTCAACTTACCCGCTATCTTGGATTTGGTCCTTCGAATAATTATTCAGAATCGAATCAATTTTTCGACATGATTGCAGGAAAATTCGTTTTGTCACCACCTGCTCACCCTTGGTTTTTACAAAATCGCGAAAGTTTGGTACTTGTCCAATTAATTGGAATGAGTTATCAAAATTCAACAGAATTCAAACCAGATCAGGTATTACGAAACTTTTTGCTCGATTTTGTACTCGAATATTACGGACTCCATCTGGGGAATAAGCTAAATTTAAAATCACTTGAAATATTTCGAGAAATACTTCATTAGTAATAATATAGAAATAGTGATTCAGGAATTAAACTGTAGTTGTATTCTGAATTGCCAAATCTGATTTGTTCGGTAAAAAATATTGTTACTTTTGCAGTTAGCAACTGATTACAATAAAAATGGTTTCATCAAAAATTCCAACATCGAAGAAAAATGCCTTTACGACGATTCTTGCAATTGCCGAGGAGGTTCATGCTATCGACTTGGCTGTTCCCATGTCCAATCTTGTTTGTCCGGAGAAATTAATTGATCTGGTTAGTAAAAATATGAGACTTGGGAACAATGATTATTCCCCGGCCGAAGGTGTAGAACAATTACGAGAGCAAATTATCAATCTTGTAAACCGGCAAAACAATACTTCTTTTAACCCGGAAACAGATATTACGATTACAGCTGGTCCGGCGCAAGCCATGACTACAGCGATCAGTACTTTTGTAAAGGAGGGTGATGAAGCGATTATTTTTGAACCGATTCAGGAGTCATATGCGCCGTTTATTGAACTGAATGGCGGACGTCCAATTTTCGTGAACCTGAAAATGCCTGATTTTCACATCGATTGGGAAGAGGTGAAGAAGTTGGTAACTTCCAAGACCAAAATGATTATTATCAACAATCCTCAAAATCCGATTGGTAGAATATTCAGCGAAGAGGATATCGACCAACTAAAGAGGCTGACAAATGGTACAAAACTGGTAATTCTTAGTAATGAGGTTTTTGATCATATCGTTTTTGATGACCTGAAATTCCGTAGTCTTGCATCTATTCCAGAATTGGCAGCCAAAAGCTTGATCGTTTCAAGTTTTGGACCTGTTTTCAATATTACGGGTTGGGGAATAGGGTTTATCTATGGACCTGAAAAATTGATGAGTGAATTCCGAAAAATCCAGCAATTTCAGGGATTTAGTGTGAATACGCCTGCGCAGTTTGCATTGGCGGAGTTTTTACAGGATGGTCCTGATTTTGAGGCAATTTGTGAAACATACCACGGTAAACGCGATCTGTTTATTTCGTTATTGGAAGGGAGCAATTTTGAACTTGTTCCAACCCATTCAACCTTTTATCAGATTTTGGATTACAGTAAGATATCTGACGAATCGGATGTTGATTTTGCGACAAGGCTCATCATGGAATATGGTGTCGCGACAGTACCATTCTCGGCTTTCCAGCACGAAAAGACTAAAAATCAACTTATTAGAATATGCTTTGCCAAGCCTGACGAAGTACTCGAAGAGGCGGCCAGAAAACTGAAGAGTGTACCTGTCAACAATCATCATTAGCAGATAGGTTCATCTCAAAAAGGCTTTTGGTCAGATTCGGAAAAAGAGTAGTTTTGCACCACAAAATAATTCCGGCCTCATAGTTCAAGGGATAGAATGGAAGTTTCCTAAACTTTAGATTCGCGTTCGAGTCGCGGTGAGGCTACAAAGTGCCAGGGTTTTGAACTCTGGCA
>JANXZJ010000184.1 GCA_025355585.1 Mariniphaga sp.
GTGAATTTTCCCGTGGATATCAGGTGGTGTACAAAGGACTACATCACGGCAACCGGCAATCTGCGCCGGAATACCGAGCATCAATACCGTTGAGAATAAAGGCGCCGAGCCACCGGGTATATATAATCCAACCTTTTCAATCGGAAGTGATTTTTGCCAGCATTTCACACCAGGCATCGTTTCAATTACGCGATGAGGAATCTTCTGGGCAATATGAAACGTGTCAATGTTTTTTGCCGCAATGGCAATGGCATTTTTCAGTGCCGGATCGATTTCCAGAACCGCATTCGCAATCTCTTCGGCGGTGACCTTAAAATCAGCGATATAAACATGGTCAAACCGACTTGTAAATTCCCGGAGCGCTTCATCTCCGTTTTCACGGATCTTCAACATCACTTCGCGAACAGCCTCGCTCTTATCCGAATTATCGGATGATGGTCGTCGTGTAATTTCCGGCCACGAATTAAACAGGGGGTATCGGTAGATTTGCATGACGTTCGAATTTATAAAATCATTTTCTCAATCGGAATAACCAATATTCCTTCAGCGCCATTCTTCTTCAGATTACCAATCACTTCCCAAAATTCGCTTTCGTTGATCACTGAATGAAGCGAACTCCAGCCACTTTTTGCCAAGGGCATAATTGTTGGGGATGTCATTCCCGGAAGGACTTTAATAATCTGTTCCAATTTGTCATTTGGGGCATTTAGCAGGATGTATTTTTTCCCTCTTCCCTTCTCAACAGCTTCGATACGGAAGATCAGTTCGTCGAGGATGGCTTGCTTCTCTTTTGAAAGATTGGGAGTTGCAACGATTACAGCTTCCGAATCCATAATGTTCTGAACCTCTTTCAAACGGTTACTTACAAGCGTACTTCCTGAACTTACAATATCGAAAATAGCATCAGAAAGGCCAATCCCGGGTGCAATCTCAACTGAGCCTGCAATAAAATGAATATCAGCCTTGATATTGTTCGTGGTTAAAAAGTCCTTCAAAATCCGGGGATAGGAAGTGGCGATTTTCTTTCCGGCAAACCAATCAAGACCAGCATATTCGATATCCTTTGGAATAGCGAGAGACAAACGGCATTTACTGAATCCCAGATGTTTGATGGTCTCAACCGTTTGTTGTTGTTCTGCCACCTCATTTTTACCGACGATACCGATATCGGCAACTCCATCGGCAACACATTGAGGGATATCATCATCGCGCAGGAATAAAGCCTCCAGCGGGAAGTTTTTTGCAGGTGAAATCAGTCGACGGCTACTTGCAACAAGCTTAATACCTGTTTCAGTGAGCAATGCCATCGAATCTTCGTTTAACCGACCTTTGGTCTGAATAGCAATTCTTAAAATCGAATCCATGTGTTTAAATTAAAAAAGGCCTACCTAATGATGAGGTAAGCCTTTGTTTTGGTAATATGATAATGGACGTACCAACCCTAGCTCACCTTATGGTAAGTGATGATGAAGTCCTGTATGAATGCTGATCTTTGTCATTTTTATTTTAATAATGCAATATTAAGCAAAAATCAGATTGAATCATTAAAATCATCAAATTGAATGTTAAATTTTAATTAATTGTGTTTGCAATCGATTGCACCTTTCATATATTTGCACTGGTTAATTAAATGCTACTCTATGATTAAAAAGATGATCGCACTAATTGTTCTTGTTTTTATAGCTTCGACGAGCTTTTCAAAAACAGCGGACAATAAGAAACTATTTTCGCCAGGTTACATTAAGAAAACAATGAAAAGCGTAACGGCCTGGCAACTCAAAAATCCGAAACATGAATTAACAGACTGGACAAACGGTGCTTTCTACACTGGCGTTTCAGCTGCCTGGGAAACAACCAAATCCAAATCAATCTATCAGGCAATGATGGATATGGGCAAAGCAAATAGCTGGAAACCAGGCTCACGATGGTACCATGCTGACGATATCGCAATTTGTCAAACCTATGTCGATGTGTATAAAGTGGAGAAAAAGAAGGAAATGATTCAGCCCTTCATCGATACACTGGCTATATTCATGAAAAAACCTTATCCGATAAAAGGGAATGAGGTCATTAAATGGTGGTGGTGCGATGCACTGTTTATGGGACCACCGGCCATTGTAAAACTTGGTGTTGCAACCGGCAACAACAGTTACCTTAAATACAGCGACCAACTGTTCAAAGAGTGCTACGATCTGCTATACGACAAAGATGAACACCTTTTTGCCCGCGACCTGAAATATGTGATTAAGAATGACGGAAATGATATCCACGAAGCCAACGGCAAGAAAATCTTCTGGTCGCGTGGAAACGGTTGGGTAATGGGTGGAATTGTAAGAGTACTAAAGGAACTTCCGGCTAACTATAGAGGGCGGGACTTCTATATTGAAGTGTTCAAGGAGATGTCGGCACGTTTGAAAGAACTTCAACAAGCAGATGGAATGTGGCGTGCCAGCTTACTCGATCCCGATTCATATCCCGGTGGTGAAGTAAGCGGCTCTGGATTTGATTGTTATGCAATCGCATGGGGAATCAATAACGGCATTCTCGACAAAACAACCTATCTGCCAGTCGTCGAAAAAGCATGGATCGGACTAAATAAATGTGTCAGCAAAAATGGTCATGTTGGCTGGGTTCAGCCAATCGGTGCCGATCCGAAGAAAAACTTCACCGCTGATAGCTGGGAAGTTTACGGTTCAGGCGCTTACCTGCTTGCCGGCAGTGAAGTGATTAAACTGAAAAGATAAAACATTTAAGACAATACTTTAATTTTGATTGTGTTGAAGCCTGACAGTTCTCCATATACTGTCAGGCTTTTTTAATACTGGATTTTATCAGTCGTATCAATCCATTTATCAAAAACCTTAATCGCCTCTTCCTGAAGCATCTGTGTCGGCTTTAACAACCGTTCGTCATTTGATAAAGAAAGTTCACGATAAAATAATTCATCATCAAACCCTGCACGCGAAGCATCATTCCGGTCGGCGGCATAATACAATTTGCCAATACGCGACCATAGAATTGCTCCAAGGCACATAGGACATGGTTCGCAACTGGCAAATATTTCACATCCCGACAGGTCGAAAGTTTCAAGTTTTTTACATGCCTCGCGTATGGCAACGACTTCGGCATGAGCGGTTGGATCGTTGGTGGAGGTGACACAGTTACCTGCTGCAGCTATAATTTCGCCATTCCTCACGACAACGGCTCCGAAAGGCCCGCCATTTCCTGAACGGAAATTTTCTTCTGCCATTTTAATGGCTTTCAACATGTATTTGTTGTTATCTTTTATAGACATCAGTCTTGAAGGTTATGGGGTCCGTTAGTAATATAAATGAAGAATATCAAAACTTTAGCTCTTCCAAAAGTTTTATATAAGTGGCAATTCCCCCTTTAATTTCGTTGATAAGGATATATTCATTGGGAGTATGCGAACGGGCAGAATCACCTGGACCCATTTTGATAGAGGGATATGGGATCACCGCCTGATCGGATGTGGTGGGGGAACCATAAATTTGCAATCCCATAGAGATTCCGCGCTGAACCAAAGGATGATCGGCACTGATACCAGATGAGTTAAGCCTGAAGGAACGCGGATGCACTTCAGATTGAATCAATTCTGAGATAATTTGATAGGCCTCTTTGTTTGAATAAAATTCATTGGTGCGTACATCGACGACAAAGCGGCAAGAATCGGGGACGACATTGTGCTGCTTTCCTGCTTCTATTTGTGTAACCGTCATTTTTACCGGACCCAATACGGCAGATTCGAGCGGAAAATGGTATGATTGAAGAATTTGAATATCTTTTATTGCCTTATAAATGGCATTCTCGCCTTCATTTCGGGCAGCATGTCCTGAGCGCCCTTTTGCTTCACAGTCGAGAACCAAAAGTCCCTTTTCGGCAATGGCGATATGCATTTGCGTTGGTTCACCAACGATTGCCAGATCAATTCTCCCAAGTTGAACAAGAATGGAAGCAATGCCATTTTCACCTGAAATTTCCTCTTCAGCACTTGCACAAAACAAAAGGTTATACGCTAAATTCTCAGCTTCGAAAAAATAGCGAAAAGTCGCGAGCAATGAAACGACAGAAGCTCCGGCATCGTTGCTGCCAAGACCTGTAATCCGCTGTTTTTCAACAATTGTTTTAAAAGGATCGTCGTTCCAGCCTCCGGCAGGACGTACAGTATCAATATGCGAGTTTAGTAAAATAACCGGCTTATCATCAGACCACTCCTTGTTCCGCATCCAAAGATTATTACCGATCCGGGATGGTTTGAGTCCCCAATCAGAGAATTTTTCTTCCAAGTAATCTGCAACGCCTTTCTCCTCCCGACTAAACGAAGGGATTTCGATCATCGATTTTAATAACTCAACACTTTCGGAAGCGATCTGGTCTTGCGTCATAGGTTGAGTACTAACCTTGTTCCTCTTAAACCTCCCGAAATACCTTGTGCATTTGTGATTACAACCGCACTAACACCACGCCTTAACGCATTGAACCCGTTTTCAAGCTTGGGAATCATCCCTCCGGAGACGACTCCTTTCGCTTTCAACTCTTCAAACATCTGCGGATCAATTTCGGGAATAACCGATTTATCGTCGGCTTCATTCATTAGTACACCTGGTTTTTCGAAACAGAATATCAAACGGACTTCGTACCTCGTGCACAATGACGTACCAAGTTCTGAGGCTATTGTATCTGCATTTGTATTTAACAACGAACCTTTGCCATCGTGTGTAATTGGAGCAATCACCGGTACTGCACCGTTCCCTAGCAATTCGGATAAAGCCTGTGCATTCACCCAGTTAATATCGCCGACAAATCCATAATCGATCTCCCCGGCCGGACGTTTGGCTGCGCGGATGATATCAAGATCTGCTCCGGTCAGCCCGATGGCATTATTTCCGAAAGCCTGCAACCCGGCAACAACATTTTTATTCACCAGACCAGCATACACCATGGTTGCAATTTTCAACGTCTCGGCATCCGTAATCCGACGTCCGTCAACTATTTTGGTTTCAATTCCTAATTTTTCGGCCAATGCTGTGGCACTTTTCCCTCCGCCATGAACGAGAATTTTAGCGCCAGCAATGCGTGAAAAGTCCTTTAATAACAATCGGAGCGGAACTTCCTCTTCAACGATTTTGCCACCTACTTTAATGATTATCAAATGATCTTTCATGTTATCCTTCCAATATCATTTTTAAAATTGTCTGGGCCGAATATACACGATTTTCAGCTTCGTCAATAACAATAGATGAAGGTCCGTCCAAAACTTCATCCGAAACAATCATATTTCGCCGAACCGGCAAACAATGCATAAATTTAGCATTGTTGGTCAGTGCCATTTTACTGGCTGTTACCGTCCAATTCATATCTTTTGAAAGAATTTCACCATATTCAGTATACGATGACCAGTTCTTTGCATAGATAAAGTCGGCACCCTCGAACGCTTTGTCCTGATCGTATTCCACTTTAATATCACCCATAAATTTCGGATCCAGTTCATATCCCTTAGGATGAGTGACTACCAATTCGTAATCGGTCTGGCGCATCCATTCAACAAATGAATTTGGAACAGCCTGCGGAAGTGCGCGTGGATGGGGAGCCCAGCTCATTACAACTTTAGGTCGCGGCCTGGTTTTATATTCTTCTATCGTCATATGATCTGCAAAGCTTTGCAGTGGGTGGCGTGTTGCAGCCTCCATGCTTACAACCGGAACTCCGGCAAACTGAATAAACTGGTTTAGAATTTTCTCCGTATAATCATCCTCCTTACTTTCGAATCGTGCAAATGCCCGGACGCCGATGATATCGCAATATCTCCCGATAACGGGAATTGCCTCACGCAGATGTTCGACTTTGTCACCATCCATCACAACACCCAATTCGCTTTCCAGACGCCATCCATCCTGATTTACATTCAGAACCATTGTATTCATTCCAAGATTCATGGCCGCCTTCTGCGTACTCAACCTGGTTCGAAGACTCGAATCGAAGAAGATCAGCACAATTGTTTTATTCTTACCAAGATGCTGAAATCCATAAGGGTTAATCTTGATTTCCCGGGCTGTTTTTATCGCTTCTGCCAGATTTGGTAGGTCGTAAACTGAAGTAAAGTGTTGCATATTTTGATAAAATGATTGTAATCGTTCTAATACTAAAGGTTTATAAGTCGTAATGAGTTATTAGGTTCAGTTACGAACGGATTTGTCCATCACCCTCGATGAGCCATTTATAGCTCGTTAGCTCTTCGAGGCCCATTGGACCGCGTGCATGCAATTTCTGAGTACTAATCCCAATTTCGGCTCCCATTCCAAACTGGGCACCATCGGTAAATGCAGTACTTGCATTCACATAAACGGCAGCAGCATCTACTGATTTTAAAAACAGTTCATTATTTATTTTGTTCTCCGAAATAATTGCCTCACTGTGTTTTGAACCATACATAGCAATATGCGCCAAAGCGCCGTCGAGGGATGACACTGTTTTTATGGCCATTCTATAGGAAAGAAATTCGGTTCCAAACGATTCATCATCAGCCGCCTGTAATAAATGATCGGGATATTTTCCGTCAAGCACTCCATAGGATGGCTTATCAGCATAAATCTCGACATTACTCTTAATCAGTAATTTAATAATGCTATAAAGATCGGGCAATCTTGCTTCATGAATGATCAGACAATCAAGGGCATTGCACACACTCACACGCCGGGTTTTGGCATTATTCACAATCTGCGACCCTTTTGAAAGATCACCAAATTCATCAAAATACGTGTGACAAATTCCTGCTCCAGTTTCAATGACAGGAATTGTTGCATTCTTCCGCACATAGTCGATCAGTCCCTGACTTCCACGGGGAATCACCAGATCGACGTATCCACGGGCGTTCAACAATTCGGTAGTGGCCTCTCTTCCTGTAGGAAGAAGTGTCAGAATATGTGGATTTATATTATTATCTTCAAGAACTTTGTGAATAATTGAAACAATTGTTTGATTTGAATTTGTGGCGTCGCTACCACCTTTTAAAATACAGGCACTTCCCGACTTCATACAAAGTGAAAAGACGTCAAACGTCACATTAGGTCTGGCTTCGAAAACGATTCCAATCACGCCAAATGGAACTGTTACTTTGGTTATTTTGAGTCCGTTTGGTCTGCTTGAATCTGATATAACCCGTCCAACAGGGGAAGGCAGTGACGACACATACCGAATATCTCCAGCTATACAACTAAGACGTTCGCCTGTTAATTTTAGCCGGTCATATTTTGGATCGGAATTCTCCATGCGCGCAAGATCTTTCTGGTTTTCTCGAAGAATAAAATCAGTGCTTTTCACGGCTGCATCCGCAATTTTGTTCAGCACTGCATTTATCTTTTCGCCACTCATCATATTTAACTCGCGACTGGCGCTCAGGGCATTTTCAAATAGTTCGCGGTAGTTCATGGTGTCAGATTATAACAGGTATAAATAATCGTAATGGATAAATGGTTTCGACTTTTTGCCACCCATCTCCTTAAGTACTTCATCCGAGGAATACGAGGCTTTTCCGAGCCCCAACAATTCACCGTCTGAATCTTTAACACGCACAATATCACCATCTTTAAAGAAACCTTCGACTTTAGTAATTCCGATAGGGAGTAAACTGACTGCTTTATCAGAGAGTAATACTTCGCGGGCGCCATCATTAATTATGACTTCACCTTTGGCAAAATCATCGGAATGTGAAAGCCATTTACGGACTCCGGTGGATTTCTTTTTGGCCGGTATAAAATGGGTATGAACAGCTTCTTTATTGATTTTTAATATATTAGTAAGTGTATTTATTTTAGTGCCATTTGCAATATGAACCGAGATTCCCTGTCCGGCAAGTTTAGATGCAATATGAAATTTTGTGAGCATTCCTCCTCGTCCAAAGTTAGATTTTTTTCCGGATATAGCTTCCACCTCAAGCGTCTCACCCAGTTTGATGGACGAAATCAACTGGCTTCCGGGCTCATCCGGAGAACCGGTAAAAACACCATCAACATTGGTAAGAATAATCAGTGCTTCCATATCCATCATCGAGGTTATTAATCCGGATAACTCGTCGTTGTCTGTGAACATCAATTCAGTCACAGATATTGTATCATTCTCATTTACAACCGGAACAACTCCATTTTCAAGTAAAGTGGTCATGCAGTTGCGCATATTGAGATAGTGAAGCCGGTCGCTAAAATTCTCTTTTGTCGTAAGCACCTGGGCACAGGTAATTCCGTTTTCATTGAAAAGATCGGCATAGCGATTGATCAATTTCACCTGTCCAACCGCCGACCATAATTGTCTGCTTGAGACCGGATCGAGCTTCCGTTGCAACTCAACCTCAGCACGTCCGGCTGCAACTGCTCCCGAAGTAACCAGAATCACCTGTAAACCGGCTTTTCGAAGCGCCGCAATCTGGTCGACAATATGTGCCATGCGTGTAACATTGAGCATCCCATCTTCACGGGTCAAAACATTACTTCCAACTTTTACTACTATTCTATTGTATAATAAAGACATAAAGATTAAATTACTTCAGATGAGCATCTAAACCAATACATTATCCCATCTTTGAAACAGCCACAAGCAAACCTCCGGTTATAAACGCAACTACCCACCAGATATAAGCATAACGTGAATATATATGAATTCGATCAGGCACATCCGCTCCGATGCCGGTTTTTAGCCGCAATCGCCAGATCAATATGTTATCAATCAACATTGCCACCAAAGCGCTGTACCCGATAATGCCGTGAAATGTGAACAATCCTTTCGATGAACCCGCTATCATAAAAGCAGTTGCAATGATATCGGCAATAATTCCCATTGTCAGGAAGGTGATCACACGCCGAAGTACCTTTTTATGCTTCTGCTCAGTAAAAATACCAATTGAATAAAAGGTGAGCGCTAAGAAAACGATAACGGTACCGACCATCACAAGTTTATTCATATCTAACAATTCTCTAAATATCCTTGTTCTTACTTCTCTCCCTTATTTCAACCCGCCTTATTTTACCACTGATTGTTTTTGGCAGTTCGGTCACGAATTCAATGATTCTCGGGTATTTATAAGGAGCAGTTACCGTTTTAACATGTTCCTGAATCTCTTTTGCAAGCTCATCACTACCAGGTCGATATTCTGGAGCAAGAATAATGGAAGCTTTCACAACCTGACCACGAATTTCGTCGGGTGCTCCGGTTATTGCACACTCAATCACTGCCGGATGAGTCATCAAAGCGCTTTCAACTTCAAATGGCCCAATGCGGTAACCCGAAGATTTAATTACATCATCAACACGGCCGACAAACCAGTAGTAGCCATCTTCGTCGCGCCAGGCAAGGTCCCCGGTATAATAATTACCACCAAAATAGCATGAGTCCGTTTTTTCCTGATCGCGGTAATATCCTGAAAACAAGCCAACCGGGATTTTCTCGCTTGTACGGATAACGATTTGCCCAACTTCCCCGTCTTCGCAAGCTTTGTTTTCTCCATCTATCAGATGCACATCGAACTGCGGAGATGGAACGCCCATCGATCCAGCCTTAGGTTCCATCCATGGGAAAGTAGCAATCTGCAAAGTAGTTTCAGTCTGGCCAAAACCTTCCCTGAGTTTTAAACCGGTTTGTTTATAGAAAGTATCGTAAACAACGGGATTCAACGGTTCACCTGCAACGGAAGCCCATTTCAGCTTTGTCAAGTCATGTTTTGAAAAATCTTCCCTGATCAGAAACCGATAAATTGTAGGGGGTGCGCAAAAACTTGTTACCCCGTATTCACTGATTTTAGAAAGCATATCATCCGGAGTAAACTTCTCATAATCATAGACAAATACCGCAGCTCCGACCAGCCATTGTCCATACAGTTTCCCCCACACCGATTTTGCCCACCCAGTATCGGAAACCGTAAAATGGAGGCCGTTATTTTCAACATTCTGCCAGAATTTTGCAGTCACAAGATGCCCCAAAGGATAAGTAAAATCGTGAACTACCATTTTGGGATTTGCGGTTGTGCCTGAAGTGAAATACAACAACGAAATGTCAGTATTCTTAGAGGCGGCCTCTCCCCGAGGTGCTACAAACGGTTTTGCGTTGCGCACACCGTCATGGAACGATATCCAACCTTCTGGTGTATGCTCTCCTACTGTCACTAGCTTTTCAACTGTTGGTGATTCGGCCAACGCTTCGTTGATGCTGTGGACAATTTCGGGTTCTGAAACCGTGATTATCATCTTTATGCCAGCAGCATTATTTCTGTATATAAGGTCTTTAGGAGTCAATAAATGGGTGGCAGGCACACCAACGGCACCAATTTTATGCAACGCAAGAATCGAAAACCAGAATTCAAATCTTCTTTTAAGGATCAACATCACCTTGTCTCCACGACCTATTCCAAGTGACTGAAAGAACGAGGCTGTCTCATCGCTCTCCCTTTTCAAATCGGCAAATGTGAAATCATGGGTTTCGCCCTGATCGTTAACCCAGCATATGGCCCTTTTGGCAGGCTCCGTTCTGGCATACTCATCCACTACATCGTAGGCGAAGCTAAACTTCTCAGGAACAATTATTTCGAAGTTTTTCTGAAAATCTTCGAGTGATTCAAAAGACGATTTTTTTAGATATTTTTTAAACATGAAAACTAAGATTTAAAGGATAATGGCTAAAAATTTGGCGGGTTTATTTTCCAGAGCGAGCATTCCGTGCGGGATTCCTGAATCGAAATAGATCGAATCGCCCGGCTCAAGAATCATCTCCCTGGTACCAATGAAAATTTTTAGTTTCCCCTCTATAAGGTAGTTAAATTCCTGCCCGGGATGGGAATTAAAACTTACAGATGGATCATCTTTGGGATCAACTGTTACCACAAAAGGGTCAGCCTTCCGGTTTTGAAAATTTCCTGCAAGCGCCTGGTATTTATACGCTTTCTGACGGTTAACACTGATTCCTTTGTTTTTGCGCGTCAATGTATAAGAACGCATAAGCGGCTCCTCGCCAGTGAGAAGTGAGGTTATATCAAAATTGTATTTCTGAGCCATCCGGTGTAGAATACTCACCGGAATATCTACCTGACCACTTTCGAAATTCAGGTACTGCGCCGTTGTAATAGCACAGGTTGCAGCAGCAGCATCCGGGGAAATCTCAAGCACTTCACGCATACCACGTAAACGATCGGCTATTTGTTTGATCTGTTCATCCATAGGTATAAAATTGAATATTAGTATCTTATCTCAATTTATTTTGAACTGTTGATTTTATTGAATGAGACGAGCAGTCCCCGAATCAGCGCAGATGAAAAGCCCTGATGTTCCATTTCGTTCAATCCTGAAATCGTAATTCCTTTAGGTGTTGTTACTTTGTCAATTTCCTGTTCAGGATGATGACCGGTCTGTAGAATCAATTCGGTCGCTCCCTTAACCGTTTGTGCAACTATCTGTTGCGCCACATCTGCCCCAAAACCGATCTCGACACCGCCTTGAATTGCAGCGCGAATAAAACGGAGTGCAAAGGCAATGCCGCAGGCTCCCAGAACTGTGGCAGCGGCCATAAGTTCTTCGTCTATAAAAATCACTTTGCCAAGCGATTCGAACAATTCCTGTATCATTTTTATCTGCTCTGGCGAACAATCGGGAGCAGCAATCAATGTCATTGATTCCCGAAGTGCAACGGCAGTGTTGGGCATCACCCTCAACGGTATCACATTTGCCGGGAGTAATTCTTTCAATTGAGCAAGACTGATACCTGTCATCAGGGAAGCAACTATCTGACCTGGCCGAAGTACAGGTTTGATTTCGGTAATCACCTCAACTGCCTGATAGGGTTTTACGGCAATGATGATGATATCTGCCTTAGAGACAGCAATTTTATTATCTTTTTCAATGCTAATACCCTTTGCAGCCAGATCATCCAGCAACTGAACACGCCGACGCGAAACAGTCAGTTTTGAAGCGGAGATTCCGGATTTGAGAAAACCATCTGCAACCGAACGCCCCAGATTACCACCGCCAACGATTGCTATTTTCAATTTTAGTATCTCCATGATATTAGAATTTCGTAATATTTAAAGACATGCAATTTTACGATTTATTCAGCACCTTTACCAGCGAATCGACAAAAAGATCTACCTGAGTTTTTGTCAGGGTCAGCGGCGGAAGTATCCTGATGGTGTTGGTTCCGGAAACACCGGTAAATATTTTCTCCTCAAATAATAACTGTTTTCTGATTGCCGCAACCGGGAAATCAAATTCAACGCCAATCATGAGTCCTTTTCCGCGAAACTCTTTAATATGAGGTATTTGTGCAAGTTTCGAAAACAGGTA
Source organism: Mariniphaga sp. (assembly GCA_025355585.1). GTDB lineage: Bacteria > Bacteroidota > Bacteroidia > Bacteroidales > Prolixibacteraceae > JAAFHB01. The sequence goes on from JANXZJ010000184.1 coordinate 12,339, forward strand.
ATTTCCCACTTCAAGGGCATTTCCCACCAACTGTTCAGCCTTCATGATATCGAGAACTGCAATTCCGGCAGCGCAGGCAAGGTAATTTCCACCAAAAGTGGTGCCCAACATGCCAAACCAGGGTTTTAGTTTCGGACTGATCAGTATTCCACCTATTGGGAATCCATTTCCCATTCCTTTAGCTACTGAGATAATATCGGGCTTAATACCAGCATATTGATGCGCGAAAAACTTTCCACTGCGCCCGTATCCCGATTGTATTTCGTCAAGAATCAAGACCGCTTCATACTTATCACATAATTCGGAGGCAGCCTTCAAAAATGCAGGTTCCGGCACACGGCAACCACCAATTCCCTGGATTCCCTCTACAATCACAGCAGCAACATCACCCAGTTTTAAGGCTGACTCAAGCTGAGCAACATCATTGAGAGGCAACATTGTACGTATAACCGTATCGTTCAATGGCGAGATGATTTTGGGATTGTCGGTTACGGCAACTGCCGCCGAGGTCCTGCCGTGAAATGACTTTTCGAAAGAAATAATCCGCCCCTTGCCCGTATGAAAAGAAGCCAGTTTTAAAGCGTTCTCATTTGCTTCCGCGCCCGAATTGCAGAGAAAAAGTGTGTAATCAGGATAACCTGAGAGTTCGCCAAGTTTCAGCGCTAGCTCTTCCTGCAAAGGGTTTTGAACCGAATTAGAATAGAAACCAATCTTGCTGAGCTGATCTGTCAGTTTTTTCACATAGCCGGGATGGGAATGACCAACAGAAATGACTGCATGTCCGCCATACAAATCAAGGTATTCAACTCCTTTATCATCTGTGATATAACAATCTTTTGCCGATACCGGAACGATATCAAAAAGGGGGTAAACGTCGAAAAGTTTCATTTTTATTAAATTAAAGACTCAAGAATTTGCTAAGAGACTGTTTAAATTTGAATAGATACGAATAAAACATTGACTATCAGTTGTTTAAATGAGCAAAATTCACTATCTTAGTGGTTTCCAAACTATTAAGAACACATGAAGCATTATTCATCAAACGTTACCGATAGCCAATGGATGCTATTACAAGGCATTTTAA
>JANXZJ010000187.1 GCA_025355585.1 Mariniphaga sp.
TAAAAAATGAAGACTTTATCGGAAGTATTAAACGGGATTGCTGATGTTACAGTTATTGGCAATAGGGATTGTGCGATTAAGGGGATTGCCTTCGATTCAAGAAAAGTATTTGAAGGATTTCTCTTTGCTGCTATTCCGGGAACCACGGTTGATGGTCACCGCTTTATTTCAACGGCTATTACGAATGGCGCTACAGCCGTGCTTTGCGAACAACTTCCGGAGAATCCGGATTCAAAAATTACTTGGATCAAAGCTGCAAATTCTTCAGTGGCGTTGGGCCGGATCGCCTCTAACTATTGCGGTAACCCATCTTCAAAAATGAAAATTGTCGGGATCACAGGAACCAACGGTAAAACAACAACCGCAACCTTGCTCTACCGGTTATTTAAAGCACTTGGACATAAAGTCGGCTTATTATCAACTGTTTGTAATTATGTCGATGATCAAAAAATTGAAGCAACTCATACGACTCCCGATCCTTTGGAGACGCAAAAACTGATGACAGAAATGGTGGCAGCTGGCTGTACATACTGTTTTATGGAGGTTAGTTCTCATGCGATCGATCAGGACAGGACCGCCGGAATCGATTTCGATGGGGGCGTTTTCACCAATCTTACGCATGACCATCTCGATTATCACAAAACATTTGCAGAATATCGCAATGCCAAGAAGAAATTTTTCGATCAGCTTGGTTCGAAAGCATTTGCCATCACCAATACTGATGACAAAAACGGGCTGGTTATGCTTCAGAATACGTCAGCCCGAAAGATTACCTACGCCGGAAAGACCATGGCAGATTTTAAGGTCAAAGTGATTGAGAGTCATTTTGATGGAATGCTGATCAGCATTGATGGCACAGAGGTTTGGACCCATTTCGTAGGGAACTTCAATGCCTATAATCTGCTGGCCGTTTATGGTGCGGCGATTTCGCTGGGAGCTGCGAAAGATGAAGTACTGCGGGTCATCAGTATGCTCAAACCTGTTGATGGCAGGTTCGAGACTTTTATTTCGCCGACCGGGATCTATGCGGTTGTCGATTACGCACATACACCCGATGCCATCAAGAATGTTCTTTCTGCCATTAACGAAGTAAGAACCGGAAACGAAACCTTGTTCACGATAGTCGGAGCAGGGGGAGACCGTGACAAGACGAAACGTCCTGAAATGGCATTCGAGGCTGCGGTTGCAAGTGATAGAGTCATTCTTACTTCCGATAATCCCCGGTCCGAAGATCCCGAAGTAATTATTTCTGACATGCTGAAAGGCGTTCCGGCAAACAAAGCCGCAATTGTACTTTCCATTACAAACCGGAAAGATGCAATACGAACCGCCTGTATGATGGCGAAACCAGGTGATATTCTTCTGATTGCAGGTAAAGGACACGAAGATTACCAGGAGATCAAAGGTGTCAAACATCATTTCGACGATCGTGAAGTTATCCGTGAAATATTCAATGTCACAAATCCAAACTAACTGATATGCTGATTCCACTCTTCAAATACCTTGAATCATTGGACGTTCCCGGAGCACAGATGTTCAACTACATCATGTTCCGTTCGGCAATGGCAGTTATTACGGCTTTATTATTTTCGACAATTATTGGTAAAAAGGTAATTTATACGCTCCAACGTCAGCAGATTGGTGAAGAAATTCGGGACCTTGGACTTGAAGGCCAGATGCAGAAAAAGGGGACCCCTACAATGGGTGGAATCATCATCCTTGCTTCCATTCTTTTGCCGACGTTGCTATTTTCAAAGTTGGATAACATTTATATTCTGCTCATGATCATTACAACGGTTTGGCTGGGAATGATCGGATTTGCAGACGATTATATCAAGGTTTTTCTGAAAGATAAAAAAGGGCTTGCGGGAAAGTTTAAAATTCTGGGACAGATTTCATTGGGAGTAATTGTTGCAGCCACCCTTTACCTGAGTGATGAAGTTTCGATCAGGGAAAAGATGTACGATTCAACAGGAAAGGCAAAAACTGAAATGGGTCTTAACTACGAAACCGGTAAAAGTGAGACCCGCCAGATGACCAAAGAGATGAAGTCGACGAAGACTACACTTCCGTTCATCAAAAATCATGAATTCGATTATAAATGGTTACTCTGGTTTATGGGAAAAGGTGCTGATACCTGGGTCTGGCTACTTTATGCAATCATATCAATATTCATCATTACCGCAGTTTCGAATGGCGCCAATCTTACAGACGGACTTGATGGACTGGCAACTGGTGCATCGGCAATTAGCGGTGCAACCCTTGGTGTCTTTGCTTATATCGGGGGTAATATTATCTATTCGGGGTATTTAAATATCATGTATATCCCTTATAGCGGCGAGCTTACGGTTTTTATGTCAGCATTTATCGGTGCATGTATAGGCTTCCTGTGGTACAACTCTTATCCGGCACAGGTATTTATGGGCGATACGGGCAGCCTGGCATTGGGAGGAATCCTCGCAGTTTTTGCCATTATCATCCGCAAAGAGATTCTTATTCCGCTGCTTTGCGGGATATTCCTGATTGAAAATTTATCCGTTGTGATCCAGGTAGTGTGGTTTAAATATACGAAGCGAAAATATGGTGAAGGGAGGCGTGTCTTTCTGATGGCACCTTTACATCACCATTATCAGAAAAAGGGATTCCCTGAACCAAAGATTGTTACCCGGTTCTGGATTGTAGGAATCCTCCTGGCAGTTGCAACGATTGCCACACTTAAAATGCGTTAATCATGGCGAAAAATAAACTCGTAATACTTGGTGGGGGAGAGAGCGGCGTTGGCGCTGCCATTCTTGGTGCGAAACACGGTTTCGAAGTTTTTGTCTCTGACTTTGGGGCAATTAAAGATGAGTACAAATCTATGCTCGACCAGCATGGACTGAAATACGAGGAGAAGCAGCATACCGAAGCACTGATTCTGGATGCAACGCTTGTTATGAAAAGTCCCGGGATTCCTGAGAAAGCGCCGATTGTTGTTAAACTTCACGAAAAAAATATACCTGTTATCTCCGAAATCGAATTCGCGGGGCGGTACACAACGGCTAAAACGATTTGTATTACAGGAAGTAACGGTAAAACCACCACGACAATGCTCACTTATGAGATTCTTAAGAGAGCCGGGTTAAATGTCGGATTGGCCGGGAATGTAGGGAAAAGCTTTGCACTCCAGGTGGCAGAAGATGATTTTGACTACTACGTCATTGAGCTATCAAGTTTTCAGTTGGATGGAATGTTTGACTTCAGGGCTGATATTGCTGTCTTGATGAACATCACCCCCGATCACCTTGACCGGTACGATTACAAAATGCAAAACTATACCGATTCCAAAATGAGAATCACTCAGAATCAGGGTCCTGATGATTGGTTTGTTTACTGTGCAGATGATCCCATTATTCAGGAAGAACTAGCGAAGCGGGATATTAAAGCGAGAAAAGTCCCGTTTACCATCATGCAGGTTTTAAAAGAAGGCGGATGGGTTGAGAATGATAAAATGAAACTAAACGTTAACAATAATACTTTCGATATGACAATCTACGAATTAGCACTTCAGGGAAAACACAACTTGAATAACTCGATGGCCGCCGGAATCTCTGGGAGCATTTTGAATTTGCGTAAAGAGGGTATCCGCGAGTGTCTTAGTGACTTTCAGGGTGTTGAGCATCGCCTCGAAAGATTTTTGCGTGTGCATAACATCGAATTTATCAACGACTCGAAGGCAACTAACATCAACTCCGTTTGGTACGCACTCGAAAGTATGAACACCCCGGTTGTCTGGATTGTGGGTGGGATTGATAAAGGAAACGATTATTCGCAATTGTTCGATCTTGTAAAAGAGAAAGTAAAGGCAATCGTCTGCCTCGGAAAAGATAACAGTAAAATCATTGCGGCTTTCGACGGAAAGGTGAAACAAATCGTTGATACAAAAAGCATTGAAGAAGCTGTCAGAAGTGCTTATTTCCTTGCCGAGAAAGGTGATACCGTGTTATTATCACCGGCCTGTGCCAGTTTCGACCTGTTCAAAAACTATGAAGAACGCGGCCGGCAATTCAAGGATGCCGTCCGAAATCTTTAATTCAATAAAAAATGGATACCGGAGAATTAAAAAAATACATTAAAGGAGACAGGATCATCTGGTTTGTGCTCGTCGCGTTGACATGCATCTCACTGTTGATTGTGTATAGTTCTACCGGTGCACTTGCCTACCGACAGGCCGAAGGAAATACGACGCACTATATTTTGCGTCAGTTGATTTTTCAATGTGTTGGATATGGCGCTATCATCATCATGTTGAATTATATACCTGTAAAATTATACAACAAGTTTGCGAATGCTGGCTACGTTATCGCCATCGCCTTTATTTTGCTGGGATTGGTTTTTGGGCGTGGAGGAGAAGGAACAGGACGTACACTACCACTAGGCTTTATCAGCTTTCAGCCGGCAGAGATTGCCAAAGTGGCAATTATTCTTTGGGTGGCGCGTTTGTTGGCTAATAATCAGAAAGATCCGCGGCTACTTCGTATTGCCTATGCTAAAATTATAATTGGAATTGGAATCATCTGTTTATTGATTTCAATGGCCAATTTCTCATCTGCCGTTTTGCTTTTCACAACTTCATTGATCATGATGTTTGTAGGAAGAATTCCTTTAAAATACCTGGTATTTACGATGTTGGCAGGTATTGGGTTTGTGCTGCTGATCTATTTCGCATCGCCTTTACTCCCTGAGAAAGGGAACTTCGGACGAATACAGACTATAAGAGGCAGAATTGATCGGCATATTAACGGTGACAAATCCTCGGTAAAAGGGCTTACCCAGGATGATTTTGCCAAGATTGCCATTCACATGGGTGGTATTACAGGTGTGGGGGCAGGTAAAAGCAAGATCAGCAATTTTATGCCTGCTGCTTACAACGACTTTATATATTCGATTATCATCGAGGAGTATGGCTTAGTGGGGGGGATTGTCGTTCCGCTGCTTTACCTTATTTTTCTGACCCGTGGAGGGATCATAATCAGGCGATGCAACCGAACATTTCCGACGTTCCTGGCAACAGGAGCGGTCACAATTATTATATTACAGGCCGTCATTAACATGGCAGTTTCCGCAGGAGCGATTCCTGTTACGGGACAACCGCTCCCCTGGGTTAGTTGGGGAGGAACCTCGCAGGTATTTACTGCGCTTACGTTTGGTTTGTTGCTGAGTGTCAGCTCCGAAACCGATCAGGAAGCGCAAAAAGAGGTAGAGAATAATTTCAGTCCGGACGGAGTACTTGAGGATGAAGATATTGTATTGACGAAAAATTGAAAAATGGGAAACTATAAATTCATAGTAAGTGGCGGTGGAACCGGGGGACATATCTTCCCGGCTTTGTCAATTGCCGACGGACTTCGTAAAAGGTTTCCTGATTGCGAAATACTTTTTGTGGGTGCGGAAGGGAAAATGGAAATGGAGAAAGTTCCGGCTGCAGGTTATCGCATTGTAGGATTACCTGTTGCGGGATTTCATCGTGGTGAAATCTGGCGGAATTTCGCGTTTATCCCTAAACTGATCCGTTCGATGCTCGAAGCAAAGAAAGTTGTGAAGGGTTTTCGCCCGGATGTAGTAATTGGAGTTGGGGGGTATGCAAGCGGTCCCATTCTGCGTGTAGCTGCAAGTCTTGGAATTCCCACCGTTTTACAGGAACAAAATTCGTTTGCAGGGGTTACCAATAAGATTTTGGGTCGGAAGGCCAAGAAGATATGTGTGGCTTATGATAAAATGGAACGCTTCTTTCCTGCTGAAAAAAT
>JANXZJ010000013.1 GCA_025355585.1 Mariniphaga sp.
CCTGCTCGTAATTAAATATCGAGTTTTTGATTCTTTCAGATTCTTTGGCGGCATATTCACCGGTAGCATATTGCTCAATCGACCGGTTGTTATATGTATTTTCTTCTTTCACAATGTAGCCATCAAACTTACGCGTAAGGAATAAGTCGTCAAAACTCAAACTGCGTGCTCCGTTAAATCCGTTCAATGATTCATTCTTGGCAAGAAGGGGACGGATTTCAGGATAATATACCCAGAAAAGTCTTTTGCGGACAAACGTACTGTCTTTTGGGTCTTTTTTATAAACCCTGATTGGACAGAGTCCGAGTATGCGCACCTGAAGGGTAGAGGTTTGTTTGTCAAAATACCACACCTCCTTGATCTCGATCTGCTTGACTTCCTGTGTTGGAATATCAGAAGTAACCACTGAATCGCGGGCATCACCCGTATTGATATCGGTAACCTTGATCCGTTTAACGGAATCACCAAACTGGAGCTTTACCTGGTTGTAATAGATCGGGTCTTTGAATTCATTGTCTGCAACCGAAGCATCAAAAGCTGTTATTCTCTTTTCTTCAATCCCTTTTAACAGGACGTTAAACAAGTTGGAACGGCCTTGAATTTCACGGGTTGGATAATAAAAATGCTGATTCGCTTTTTCACGAAGATCGATGATACGCCACACCGTTCTGGACCAAACAGCATCTGACTCCCTGACGATTGGAAGTGGAGCTGGTTTGCGGTCAAGAGTTGTCCTCTTGGAATATGCGCCATCGACGATGACCTGCGCCTTCAACTGATACTGCGATGCAGTTACAATCAGAATTGAAGTAAGGATCAATAATAATTTTTTCATCGTTAATTAATTTTAAAGCTTAAGGCAGGCAAATTACGGATCGAGCCATCATCTCCCTTTACTACAATGCTCTCAATATATAGTCTGCTTCCGGGGTTTAACCCCTTCATCAGGTCAGTCTGTTCCTGCGAGAACCGGTTTCCTTTTGTCGCTTTATCAACCACAAAGCCAGCTTTGGAGGTTGATACGACAAATGACGTGACTGTAAATTTCATTTGAAAATCGAAATCCGGAATATTAGCCAAAACCCCTTGCTGTGCCATCAGCTCATTTTTAGTAATCATTCCTTCAATTTTGCCGGCTACGGAAGCGATCGGGTCGGGTACTCTTTTTACCCTGAATTCCATTGAACCAATATTTTTTAATGCGCCATCAATCATGGCACTGACTGAAATAATCGATTTGGTCCCAATCTTATCCGGCCTGACGATATAACCTTCTGCACTCGGTTGGATAGAACCATTCGTAATAGATACTTGCACATTGCTGGGTGTAATCCCTGGTACTGAAACCGAAACGGGATTATCGAGACCGGCATAAAAGACATTCATCTTTGTGGGCGAAACAGTCATTGAAGGCTTAGCCACTTCATATGTATGTTTAAAGGGGTAAGGGACGATGATTCCGTCGGGATTTTTGTAGTTGATGTAACCACCCCATTCAATTTTTCCCTCTCTTGAGGTCCCAACTCTGTATAATCCGGCATTTTCTCCCGGAGCATTTGATAATTTTGAGCCACCCACAATTATTTCGGGTGAAACAGTCGTATCAACAGCTGACAGAAAAACTTTGGCTTCGTAGGTGCCACCCAACAGGACAAAGTCTGATTTTGAAACGACCTGCGCCTGCAGTTTGTTGAATTTGAAGGATGATGCGTCAATTTGAGCATAAAGGTGATGGATGACATCCGACTCCGCATTTCGTACATCACTTTGGATTTTTGACATCAGTGTAATCACGGCGATTAATGGATATCCTTCAAACCTGCTTTCTTCCCACGAAGGTGTACTTCCCTCTTTTTTCGGAGGAGGGGACGTACTTAGACTCTGGTTGATGGAGGCTATTAATTCGGTATTTGAGGTGTCAATTAATGCAAGAAGTGAACTTCGGTAAGCTTCAATTGCCTTCTTCAAATCTGTACCATGCTTTTTTGTAATCATCAACTCCGCTGAAGCATTCAAATCCTCCTGTGCCTTAATGGCATTGACGTCTCCATCGGGACCGTCGGCACGTTTTACAATCAGCACCTTTAAACTATGAATGTAACGGTACAGTGAATCGGAACTGGCCTTCACTTTCAACACTTCTTTGTTAAGTTCTCCGGCTTTTTGGGGATTTTCCTGCGCCGCATTGTTGAAATCGTTGTAAACACGTTGGTTCTTAGCCGTGAAATTTTCGATTGTCTGCATGAAATTATTGTTGACCATTGCAAATGCATCCAAAACCGATTTGTCAACATTGAGTGCTAACATGGCGGTTAAGACAAGATACATCAAACTGATCATCTTTTGCCTGGGCGCTTCCGGACAGTATTTTGTTCCCATCTTCGAATTAACCTTTTACGTTCATTGCTCCAAGCATATTACCATAAACATGGTTAAGTGCTTCCAGATTTTTATTTAGCTGTTCTGTGTGTTTACGGTATTTCTGAGCTTCTTCAAGCGAATTATTAACCTCTTCCGTCATCTTGGAATAGCCTTCGAATGCTTTTGCCGATGATTCGGAAAGCTTTTTGGTATTCTGTAAATGTAGTTCGTATGATGAATTTAAAGCTGCCAGACTTGTGTTAATGTGCGATAGTCCGGTACTGTAAGTTTTGGTCTGATCGGTGAGGGTAAGAAGATCCTTGTTTACCAGATCTGTAAGACTTTTATAGGATTGTGCAAGTTTATCACCAGTGGTAGCAAGTTGATCGTTAATCTTTTTCGAAGAATCATTGAATGTCTGGGCCAGATTTTTGGATGAGTTGGTTAAAATCTGCGTAGATTGATCCCATGAATGCACCAGGTCGGTTGTCGATTTTTCAATCGAATGGGTTGCCCGTGTATTAACATCATTAAATGAAGCCATTGATTCCGATGCACCTGACAGGTTTTTTACATATTCGTCGGTCACTAATGTGGCGCTCGATATATCAGCAATGCCACTGGCAGCGTTGGAAAGATCCTGCAATCCTTTTTTTACTTTTGCGAGTAAATCAGGAGAGATATCGGCTTTCTCGAGAATATTGTCAATTGATTTTTGTTTGGAGGGAACAGGAAACTCATCTTCTTCATCAATGGCAATATAGTCAGGTCTGAGCTGACGGTATACTTTCTTCCAGTCGGGTATTTCGACAGATGGTTCAAATGCCGAGAGAAAGAAGATCAACACTTCGCACGACATTCCAATCGTAAGCATTGTTCCTCCGCCTGTCCAATGTTGTAATTTGAACAATGCTCCCATTAAAACGACAGATGCCCCCCAGCTGTACGCATAATTCATGAAGGATTTCCACCTACTTGAGTGCGTTAATTCTGACATTCCCATAATTCAGTATCTTTTAATTGTTGTTATTTTTTTGATTGAAACTCATCTCCGAATGTCGATCGTACGCAGCGAAAACCAACATACGATTTTGCAGTATCCTGATATTCAAATGTACGTGTCCCAACCTGGATAAAATAGGCGATATCTTTCCATGACCCGCCACGGATAACTTTTCGTTTCATTGCCGGAGGATCATCGGGAAGCGCGTTTTGTTCGAAGTTTGGATTCAGGTCGTGCATAAAATTGTAGGCAGACTCATCATAAGCACTGATGGTCCATTCTGCAACATTGCCGGCCATGTCGTAAAGGCCATATCCATTGGGATCGTAGGTTGCAACTTTAACAGTTGTTTTACCGCCATCATCGCTGTAGTTTCCGCGCATAGGTTTGAAATTTGCAAGAAAACAACCGGTTTGAGAACGGGTATAATACCCACCCCAGGGATACATCGAATTATTTAAGCCACCACGTGCTGCAAGTTCCCATTCTGCTTCTGATGGCAACCGATAATCCTGAACTGCATAATCACCCCTTTGGGAGAGCATTGTATTTTTGAAATTGGTACGCCACATACAAAATGCCTTTGCCTGTTTCCATGTAACACCAACGACCGGATAGTCATCAAACCCTGGGTGTGAAAAATATTTGTTTGTAAGTGGTTCGTTGAATGCATAAGAGAAATCGCGTATCCAGACCAGTGTATCCGGATAAATAGGGACACCTTCATTCATTATGAAACTTGAACGGCCTTCAATTGGTACAACTTTTCCTGTAAGGTCGTTTACGGTTCCCTGGTAACTCTGGGTTTGGTAGTTATAGGCATTCTGAAGACGGGCAGCCTGTTGCAGGTCAACCCATGAATAGCTGTAGTTTAACTTTCTGGGATCGAGTTCTTTTCTTCCAAGGATTCTGTCGTTCCCGGCATAATACATTGGTTCCAGCGCATCTTTGTAATCGGGATTACGCCAGTCGAGTTTTCTTTTCCAGTCGAGTATCGGCGGGTCAATCGGATTACCTTTCCGATCCTCGGTAATTTTAAATTCCGCGAACTGATCTGACAGCATATTTCGGGCAATCGAGTCACGAACCCAATAAACGAATTGCCGGTATTCGTTATTGGTGATTTCAGTGTCGTCCATCCAGAAAGTGGATAGGTCGACAGTTCGGGTAGGAGAGGTAGCATAAGCCACATCCTGATCGCCAGGACCCATATTGAAGCTTCGCCCGGGTATCAATGCCATACCAAGCGGCGAAGGTTCAAAATATTTCCCCCGTTTCTCCACTCCCGTCAATTCCCCGTTGCCGCCTTTGTGGCAACTGACTAACAAGAGGATAGACGATATACAACCAAAGAAAAACAATTTCTTCATAGTTTGTTTAATATGTTGTGCTCAACTATATTTTTACGCCAAAGTTACAAAAATCTTACACTTCTGTACTTGTGCGTACGTTTTTTGTTTAATAATACTGAATAAGCAAGAAAAATCTCATGCGAACCTGCGTTATACCTTGATAATGAGGACGTACTTATGTCGTACGAGTAACCGAATTTTATACCGTTCCATAACTCAGTCCCAAAGGTCATAATAATTGCATCTTTAACGCGATAACCGAGTCCTCCCCATATTCGTTTATCGAACTGAACAATTACATTGACGTCTGCTTGCCAGGTTGTTGCTTCAGTCTTAAAGAAGAACGAAGGAAGCACTTCAAAACGTTCATTTGCCATTTGAACAGTATAGCTTCCGCTCATGTAATAATGCCTCCGAAGTGAATATCTGCCAGTTTCATCAAACAACAAAGTTGGCTGGTTTAGATGCCTGGCTGATAACGAAAGCTCAAAATTTTTACACTGGTAATAAAATCCTGCCCCTATGTCCAACAAAACACTGCTTGCTTTCCCCTGAGGAAGTCCCGGATCTGTTAAATTAAAGTTGTCAAAATCGCTCCACCTGTTTATTTCAGACATGTCAAGATTTTTATTCATCAAACCCAGAGAAAGTCCGGAGCCCAGAATACCTTTTCCTACCTTCTTCCTCCAGGAATAATTCAACCCAACCGAAACATTTTTCTCAAATCCGATAACATCATTAACTACTGATAAACCAATTCCATCATTTTCCCCGATTATATGTGCCGCTGCTTCAGCATTGAAAACAATTGTCACTGGGGCACCCGGGAATCCTACCCACTGATATCTGTTTAATAATGAAAAATTTATAAGTCCCGAAGATCCGGCAAAGCCTGGGTTTACTGTTAATTGATTAAACCGGTTCTGACTGAACTGCGGATCTTGCTGAGCATTCGCAACAAAAATACTAATATTTATGAATAACCATAATACGATTGATTTGTTCAAAAGTTTCTTTTTGCGATCAGTGATATTTTTATATTTATCATTCATGAGCAAATTAGGTAACAGTTGAGGGTTCGCATTAAGTGAGTCTCCATTTTACAAACAAAGATATAACTTTACTTATTATATTTTGCCGAAATATTTCCACCATCTTTCAGGGATCTCATTTTTACAAGCTTTATGGTAATCTTTTTTAGAACAGGGAATTCTGAAGGGGAAAACTGAGCAATCTTCATCAGGTACTTCCATCCACCATCGCTGCGAGACGGGGTGCTGCAAAAATGAAATCGGATCATCTAATCCATCAACAGGAATGTGATAATGTTCGAAGTTAGTTGCTTCGTCAACAGGTTCTTCGTCAAGTCGTTTGGATATTCCGTTAAAGAAGTACCAGCAGATCTGAGCGGCCATCATTGCTCCCGTAGTTGTAGAATCAAAAGATGGGGAATATCCGAAAAGAGCAAACCATGTCTGTTTTGTTGAAATGCCTGAATACCATGCGATCTGACAGGCTTCTTCTCCGGTTAGTCCGTTCGGGGAAATGCGGTATTGACCAGGCGCTTCCGCTGATTTTATTGATCCGAAATCGAAACTGACGAGATCAGATCTTCGGAGCAATGGCTCCATCTCTTTGAAATCGGCACGGATCTCTCCTAAAGTTAGAATCTCTCCATTATACCCTTCGGCTACAATATCGTGTTCCTGCTGACAAATAAAATAGGATTGTCCGGCAATTACACTCACAGATGTACCGATTGGCAGGCTGTTGATGTAAAACTCGTCGGCCGGACTGTTTTCTTTCACACTGTTATCTATCCTGTCATCGACGATTACCAGGTTAAAATCCTGGTTTTCGAATCCATTGACGAGTGGAACTGTCATCTCCTGACTTCCTCCAAGAATTAACAGGGGGATGTTTAGGGCAGCAAGTTCCTCTGCAACTATTTTCACCGCAGCATAAGTATCTTTAAGTTCGTTGCCGCATTTAATATTCCCAAGGTCGACAATGCTAATTTCGGCAGGGAAAGTTGAAAGAGCGTATAAATGCTGCCTGATTTTATCCGGACCTTCTGCGACCTTCTGGCACACTGAACCTCTGCCTTCGGGCAAACCCAAAATAGCCACCTGCGGAAGATGATCCGGATCCCAGACCTGACTTTTCAGGACGTGCCCTAACTGATCGGAACTTCCTTCGTATTGAATAACAACCTCTAAAGCTGATGCCGGTATAATCAGTTCGTTCAACATTGGAAACAGAATGAATAGGTTAACTCCTCAAAATATCTGATGCTGTATAAGCCGCCTGGTACCCTATTTTGCCCGTCTCTTACTCGTTTTAGGCTTGGCTCCTTCCGTCTCGATGATCAATTTGCAGTCTGCAACTGTTAGCGCATCAACATCGGTTCCTTTCTTAATCTTATAATTCCCTTTTTTAAAGGAAATATAAGGACCCCAACGCCCTTCAAGAATCCGAATATCCGGTTCTTCAGTGAATGTTTTTAGAACAGATTTTATTGTTTGTTCTCTTTTTTCTTCAATCAGTTCAATTGCCCGCTCGATCGTTACCTCCATTGGTTCGTCGACTCCTTTTTTCAGGGATACAAAGTTCCCGTCGTGACGAATATAGGGACCAAATCTGCCAATTCCTACAATTACTTTCTTGTCTTCGAATACTCCCAGATCGCGCGGAAGATCAAATAGTTTCATCGCTTCTTCCAACGAAATTGTCTCGATACTCTGCCCTTTCTGAAGACTGGCAAACTGCGGTTTTTCTTCACTTCCTTCAACCACTTCTCCCAGCTGGACAAAGGGACCAAACCGGCCGATTTTTGCAGATACTGCTTTTCCTGTAACTGGATCAGTTCCCAGTATTCTTTCGCCGCGGGCCCGTTCGGAATTATTCAGTGCGTCTTCAATTGTCAGGTGAAAAGGACGATAAAAGCCGTCAATCATTTCATTCCAGACCAATTGCCCTTCCGCAATTTCGTCGAATTGTTTTTCAACTGAGGCGGTGAAGTTAAAGTCAACGATCGATTCAAAATATTTGACCAGAAAATCGTTGACAACAAGACCAATATCTGTTGGAAAGAGTTTTGATTTCTCTGCACCGGTGATTTCGGTTTTAACCTCTTCGCTAATTGTTGTTTCACGGAGGGTTAGCGTAAGAAACGAACGTTCCGTTCCTTCTCTGTCTTCTTTGATCACATATTCGCGTGCCTGAATGGTTGTAATTGTAGGCGCGTAGGTTGAAGGACGGCCGATTCCCAACTCTTCGAGTTTGCGAACCAGACTTGCTTCTGTATACCGTGCTGATTTTTGCGAAAATCTTTCAAGTGCCTGTATTACTTCCGGATCTAATTTTTGATGAACCGTAAGTATCGGAAGCATCCCTTTCTCATCCTCACCATTGGTTTCATCATCTGACGATTCCATATAAACGCCAAGGAATCCGTCGAACCGGAGTACTTCGCCGGCAGCAACAAAAATCTCTTTCGCTTTCGATACAGTAATATTGACAGTTGTTCTTTCTATTTCGGCGTCCGCCATTTGTGAAGCCAGGGTCCGCTTCCAGATCAGACTGTAAAGCTTTTGCTCCTGCGGTGTCCCTTTTACTTCTTCCTGGTCTAAGTAGGTTGGGCGAATGGCCTCATGCGCTTCCTGAGCTCCTTTAACCTTTGTTTTATAATGGCGGATTTTTACATATTTGTCACCATATGATTCAATTATTTTTTTCTTGGCAGCCTGGAGCGCTGTGTCAGAAAGAGTTGTTGAATCGGTACGCATGTAGGTGATAAATCCCGATTCGTATAGTTTTTGAGCTACCGACATCGTTAAACCTACCGGGAATCCAAGTTTCCGGCTTGCCTCCTGTTGAAGCGTGGAAGTCGTAAACGGAGCGGCAGGCGATTTTTTGGCAGGACGGGTAACAATATCTGCAATTGTGAATTCCGAACCTATGCATTTTTCAAGAAATGCTTTTGCCTCTTTTGCTGTGTCGAACCGGTTGTTTAACTCGGCTTTCAGTGGTGTAATCTTACCGTTATTCTCGGGAACCATAAAGATGGCATTTACCCTAAAGAAAGGAACGCTTTGAAAATTAGTTATTTCACGTTCACGGTCAACAATAAGCCGTACGGCTACTGATTGAACCCTTCCGGCAGAAAGTGAGGGCTTTACTTTTTTCCAAAGAACCGGCGAAATTTCAAATCCGACCAACCGATCCAGAATCCGCCTTGCCTGTTGAGCGTCAACAAGATCTCTGTTCAGAAGGCGCGGATTCTCAATTGCCTTTAGAATTGCCTCTTTCGTAATCTCGTGAAAAACAATTCTGTTTGTCTTTGCAGGATCGAGGTGTAATACCTCCATCAGGTGCCAGGCGATTGCTTCTCCCTCACGGTCCTCATCAGATGCGATCCAAACCTTTGTGGCGGTCTTGGCACATTTTTTTAATTCGGTGACAACCTTTTTCTTGTCTTCCGATATGATATAATTTGGTTGATAGTTATTATTGATATCAACTCCGAAATCTTTTTTATCCAGATCACGGATGTGTCCAAAACTTGATTTTACAAGGAAATCCTTTCCCAGAATTTTCTCTATTGTTTTGGCCTTTGCGGGCGATTCGACGATTACCAGGTTCTCTTCCATACTTTTGAAGGATGATTTTGGGCTTCTAAATTTTTTGCAAAGTAAAGAAAATCAAACCCTAAGTTCAAACTATTTCTTCATTCTTTATTGTATGACGTAATTGAAAGACAATCAGAGGTCGGCGTAATAGTTCTGTAAATCAGTGTTATATTGCTTATAAATAAATTATTTACAATGATATTCTTTTCCAATACCTGTCCTGTTAAATATATTAACAATAAACTGGCAATTCCCTGGAAAAATTATTCTAAAGAATTGTAATAGCCAGAAATACATTGATTTAATAGATTTTTGATTTTTCTTTCTTTCAATTTGATCGATTGGCCTTTTATTGGATGCCTTTTGTTACAAATCTGAATAATCGGTCGGATAAAGTAACAATTTTACCGATTTGGAGACTGTATGCTGATATTCGCCAAGGGCAGAAAGCTTTTTCCATTCAGGATGATCTCTGAAAGCATTCCAGTGTGCATCGTGCGCAGCCATGTCGGCAAAAGTCGTTAGGTACATCAGATTTGGCATTGTACTTCCTGAAAGTACTTCAGCATAGAAAATCGCATTGAAATCGAGGGATTTAAAAAGTTTGATTTCACCACCTTCGTTGAACATCTTCACTTTTTGGCGGAAAAGATTTTCGGCAGGACCTTCATAACTTCTAAGTTCATAAATCCTTTCTGATGGTTTTGTTTTGTGTCTCGGAATAAAAAAGGCTGGTGCATCCGGAAATGCTTTCAGGAGAATCGATTCCTTCCGCTGAAATGGAACATTGTCAAATGGGGCGTTTAAAAAATCGGCACCAGCTGTCTGATAGGCGACGTCCTTTGCCAATGTTGCCTGCAATTTATCCAATTGGTCAAGTGCCGTAAGTGGCATCCATACAATGATTTGATTTCCGGATATGGTATCTGAAGGAATCGGTTTAAAAACCCCTATAGTTTTAATTCCTGCGCGGTGTAAAGCTGGCAGGTAGGCCATTTTCAGAAAATTGTCGGTACGTGCTTCCTGTGCTTTTGAGTTAAGCCGGTATACCTGAATCTGATAGAAATCGCGTCCTGCCGCGGTAACGAATTGTGCCACTGCAAATATTAGCATTGCAGCGATAACCAGTTGTTTCATTGTTTTTTTCATTGGTTGTTCTTTAAAAAGTTTTTGTAGATTGAAAATTATTTGATGCCGATTTTTACCATCGGGGAAAATCAGTTGTTTTTTTAGCGAAGAAGTGCCGTTGCACACCATATTAAAGGTGCCTGTCCATGCAAATCGCCAACGATTCGTTTACGCTGTAAATAATGATTTCGGTCGTTTTTGATATTGGTACCTTCACAAACTTCAGTCAGCTCATCGTCCTGATTGATATAGGTTATCAGTGCCAGCCAACCTTTACGTGCAGCTGCACCGTAAGGTTTTTTGTCGAGCCAGCCGTTTTTAACGCCCGTAATCATGGCATAAGTGAACATCGCTGTTCCGGATGTCTCTTTCAATGCTTCCGGATCGTCGATGATCTGTCGCCACATCCCATCTTTTTCCTGGAATTTCAGCAAGGCAGCCATCATTTTCTTGTAACCTTCCATGATCCGAGCTTTGTTTGGATTGTCATTTGGCATGTTGCGTAGCATTTCGGCCATTCCAACCGCCATCCATCCGTTTCCGCGTCCCCAACTGAAATGTGCCTCCGGTGAATGGTAGAACAGTCCGTTTTCCAATTGAATCTTGTCGAGGTAAAGTACCATCTCATTGGCCGCACGGTCGAAGTATTTTCGATCGCCGGTTGCAAGGTATGCCTGAGATTGTACTGCCGTAATCATGAACATATCGTCGATCCATATCCTTGTCTGCCAGGAATAACCTTTATCAGCGTAGGCTTTTTCTTCTGGTTTGGCATTTTCGGGAAGCGTCCATTGTGCATCGGCATAAGTCAATCCAAGATCGAGGTATTTCTTTTCTTTCGTCTGAAGGTATAATTCGAAAGCCAATGAACCAAACACGTTGTTATCGACATGATTGGGTTTAGGCAACAAATTTTTCTGAGTATCGAAAAGCGGATTAAAACGTGCTTCAAGCTGATTGCGCATGGGCATGTCACTTGTTACTTGCGCGAACCAAAGTCCTCCAAGCCATGCACATACATCCGGATAGGTAATTTGTGTAGGGGGAACTTCCGGATGGGTATTTCCATACCTGGAATGCGGTGTATTCAAAAATTTAACGACGATTCGTTTACCAATTTCGGCGGGTGACTGACCTTTGGGCCAATGCTTCAGGTCTGAGTCCCCTTTTTGAGCCTGAAGAATCAGTACGCTAAAAAACAGCGCGATAGTAACTGATATGCGATGAAATTTCATGAAATACCGTTTAGTTTTCTAAAAAATGCAAATTGATATGATGAAAAAGTTAGTCTTTTTATAGTAGTAGCTTAGTAACAAATTCGCGTCCCATTCCCTTGAAATGGAACAGAACGCGAAAAGTAAGGAAATATTTTATAAAATTTAAATATGCGACATCAATCTGCCCTGAAAAGAATCCATTCATTGATTGTTGGATCTTTTGCCTCAACAATTTTCAGACGGAAATAGCGGGCAGAAACAGGTTTGAAAGAGGCTGTATGGCCTGTTCCATTTGTAGTTACCGCAAAAGCTACTGCCCAGTTGTCTCCTGATTTATATTGAATCTCAATTTTCTGGCCTTTGTTGTCCCATGGATGCCAGGGTTCGACTATCGAGAAAGCACCGATCGCGATTTCTTCACCCAAATCAACTTCTACCCATTTATCTTTATCATCAGCAGTGGGTTGCCATTTGTTTTTAGGGTTTCCGTCGAATAAATTTTTAGCTGAAGTACCCTCTTTTTCTGAAGAAGCAGTTGCAGGTTTTCCTGCGGAAGGTAAAGGAAGTACTTCAGGTGCACTGGTCAATTCAACAACCACAACTGATGCTATTTTGTCTGGAGCATTGCCTGCAAGTGTAATTGTGTTTTTAGACTTCGATTTTTCCACTTTCAGCGTTTTCTTGGGGTCAGAAAGCAGGTAAGCTCTTGAAGCTGTGTTGAGAACAGGAAGCGATATTTTCCCGTCTTTTGGCCAGTCAAAGACATGAAGATAGAGTTTTTTCCCTTTTTGGGTACATCTTCCCCAGGGAAGGTAGCTGAACGGACTGGCGGTTGTTCCGTAGATAGCTTCTCCGTTAATCTTCATCCATTTTCCAACCTCCGCGAGTCTTTCGATACTCGGCTGTGGAACAAGTCCTTCTGAAGTTGGTCCAACATTCAGCAGGTAATTACCGCCTTTACTTACAATATCGATCAATGTTTGAATGATCTCTTTTGTCGATTTCCAGTTATTGTCCTTCGATTTGTAACCCCAGGTATCGTTCATCGTCATACAGGTTTCCCAGTTACGACCGGGGAATCCGGTTGCCGGAACAAACTGTTCAGGCGTTTCAGTATCGCCGTTGTAACCTCCACCTAATCGGTTGTTTGTAATCAGGTTCGGATATTTTGCAATAACAGGCAGAAATTTTTCAGCCCTTTCTTTGGTCATATCCGTCGGCGTATCCCACCAGAGAATATCGACTTGCCCATAATTCGAAAGGATTTCCTTCACCTGTGGAACGGCTACTTTATCAATGTATTCATCCATCGAACCATCCTGTGCTTTATCCCAATGGCCACCGCTGGCGGCTCCACCTTTATTGTTCCAGTCCTGTGCCTGAGAATAGTAAAATCCAAGTCTGATGCCGTTTTTGTGACAAGCGTCAGCGAGTGGTTTGAGTAAATCTTTGCCATAAGGTGTTGCCTCAACAATGTTCCATTTCGAAGCTTTTGTTTCGAATAGCGTGAAGCCATCATGGTGTTTTGAGGTGATAACCAGGTATTTCATTCCGGCATCTTTGGCCATCTTCACCCAGGCCTCAGGATTGTATTTCACCGGATTGAATTCCTTTGCATATTTCTGATACCTCGCAGTCGGGATTTTACCCCGGTTCATGATCCATTCTCCAATACCTTCAACGTCTTTCCCATCATAGACTCCTGCGGGAACAGAATAGACACCCCAATGGATAAACAAACCAAATTTGGCCTCTTTCCACCAATCCATCTTGTCGGGTTTCGACTGGGCGAAAGCACTGACTGCTAACACACAGATCAACATTGATAAAAAAGTTTTTCTCATTTCTTTTAATTGTTTGGTATAAAAAATTTATTTTTTTTCAGCTGGTCCGACAACAATTACCTGAATTTCAGTTTTCACTTTCTTCCTCGTCGACCGTCTGTTAATGAGCAACAATCACCTTTTCGTCGGTACTATTATATAGAGGTCCGGAAGGTTTTGAGCCGATGAAGGCATAATAGCATACGTAGATATAGCTGATGAGTGGCACAATCATGGCAAGTGCCATACTGTGAGACTGGTCTGATATATAACCCATTAATGGAGTCCAGATGGCTCCGCCAATAATTGCCATAATAATTCCGGAAGCTCCGATTTTAGTGTTTGGTCCTAATCCTTTAATGCCAAGTGCAAAAATGGTCGGGAACATCAATGACATAAAGAAACTTGATAGAATCAGTGCCCATCCACCAATAAATCCGGGATTAATTACAGCGAGGGCTACCATCCCAACGTTGATAAAGCTGTAAATCCCCATCAGTTTTTTAGGTTCGAATTTTTTCATCATAGCTGTCGAGGCAAAGCGTCCAACGCCAAAAGAGAGCAACGAAATTGTCAGGTACAATCCGGCTTCTTTTTCCGATTTATTCATATAATCTTTGGTATACTGAATCAGAAAACTCCATGTACCAACCTGGGCACCAACATAAAAGAACTGCGCAATAACTCCTTTAATGAAGTGCGGATATTTGATTAGTTCAGAAAATTTTCCGTGATTTTCGGTAGATCCTGCTGCTCTTTTGTCTCCTTCGGGAAATTTGGCCCTCCAGATTAAAAAGGCACAAATCAAAATAATTGTTCCAATAATCAGGTATGGAGGACCTACACGCATGATTTCGTCGTGGAGGTATTGCTTGTAAGTGCCTAGACCTTTCATATTCTCGATACCGGCACTGGAAAGTTCTGTTCCCGAAAAGATAAAGACCGTTCCGACAAGCACACCTGTCATTGAACCGAGGGGATTGAAAGACTGAGCCAAATTAAGCCGTTGTTCAGATTTTTCAGGATCGCCCAAAATGGAAATAAATGAATTTGAACCGGTTTCGAGAAAAGCAAGTCCAGCAGCAATTATAAAAAGTGCTCCCAGAAAGAACCCAAATTTACCTGCCAGGGCCGCTGGCCAGAATAAGAAACATCCGGTTGCAAAGATCAATAAACCTGACAATAACCCGGCTTTGTATCCAAACCGATCCATGATAAGGGCTGCCGGCAGTGCGAACACAAAGTATCCGAGGTAAAACGCCGACTGTACCAGACCGGCCTCAAACCGGCTAAGCTCGAATGACTTCATGAATTGTGGTATCAGGATGTCATTTAGATTGTTAGGCAAAGCCCACAAGAAAAACAAAGAAGTTACCAGGATAAACGTCAGCGTATATCCGGGCGTAATCAGCTTGGATGATTTAGAAATGTTCATTTGAAGATAAGTTTAGAATATAGGAGTAACCCCCTTTTTGAGAATAATATTTCCGTATTTGGCTGTTTCACCGGTCATTACAACAGCAAAAGCGCTTTTAGCCCGTTCGTAAAAAGCAAACCTTTCGACCCGTTCTATAGGAGCAACTGAAGGATTCGATTGGTGAATACTTTTCAGATAACCCTCTTCGACGAGCGGATCAAGTGTATCACCCGGAACGGCTGCCATCATCGCAAGTGGATGAGCAACATAGGCATCGAGTTCGAAAAGGGGTAAAATAGCGGACAGAAGATCTGCTATTTTTAATCCATCGGCACGCAAAACACGCGGATTGAAGGTTTCGCCCGGGAAATGGGCATCGGCCAGTACGATCTCGTCGCCATGACCCATTCTTGCCAGAATGCTTAGCAGTTCCGGGGTAATCAAAGGGGATATTCCTTTAAGCATAGTCGTTGTTTGTATGGAAGCAAAGTTAAAAAGTTTTTTTTCATGTCAAATGTAAATTGAGCCTTCGTCAATTGCAATGGATCAGAATACCATTTTTGTGTGTATTTTAAACATGAAAGAAAATTTGTTTTCATTCATTTGAGATGGAATATTTTACCCTACCGGCGCATATCTGTTTTTTTAGCATAGTGTTATACTTTCCTTAGCTGAAAATTAGCCTCATTTACTGCTTGCCTAATTTTGATATCTTTGTGTATATATTAATACCCATCAGTTTTATTTTTCACAGATGAAGTTTTTCAAAGTACCCGATAAAGGCGATCCATCCAATATTCCTCAACTATTTTCGGGATTGAATATTAATCTGCTTTGCTGTAGGTTCTGGTGGCTCAAAAACTGGGAAAGCCGGAATATGACATTTCCCTATTGGCGGATTTACTGGAATAAAAGTTTCGGCGGGATTATTTCATTTGCCGGAAAAACGATCGAATTAACGCCAAACCAGGTAATTCTGATCCCGCCATACACGGCTTTTTCGAGCCGGCTGAAGGAAAATACGATACCACCTTCGGGCTACAATCTCGAAGGGGGCCGGGTAGGAGACGGGGAGACTGAAGCAGATTTTTTGCGTGAAGGAGCTGTGTTGCATTTGTTTATCCATTTCAACCTGGGTATGCCATACGATTTTATTGCTCCGCAATTGTTTTCTTTCGAAGTTTCAAACGAATTGCGAGTCGATCTGGAAGAACTGTCATTCAGCCTTCAGCAGAACAATGTGCAATTGTCGGTACAATCGAGCCTGCTGATTTATAAAATCATCATTCTGGCGGTGAGTCAGATTTCCACGGAGTTCTGGAACCTGGCAACCACTGATCTGCGGATTCTGAATGTTTTACGGGAAATTGAGGATCATATTTCGGAAGAACTCACCAACAAAAGGCTAGCACAAGTGGCAAATATGGCGGTCAACTCTTTTGCGCGTGTTTTTAAGGATGAAATTGGAATTCCGCCGCAAAAATTTGTAAGAGAAAGAAGAGTGCAGAAAACCAGCATTTTGCTCCATCACACCTCCGAGCCGATAGAGGAAATCGCAAGATTATCGGGCTTTTGCGACCGGTTCCACCTGGCGCGTGTCTTCAAAGATATTACTTCCTACTCGCCTGCACAATACCGGAAACAGTTTTACCCCAAAAGCTAGTTTCTATTTTCCATATGCACCAATATTTGGTTTTCCAACCAGAGAGATCGGATTTTGCCAGTAATCTCTTTCTCCATTGTTTTCGATTGGTTTTCCTGCCTTTTTTGCGGGAGATTTGGAGGAAAGTTGAAATTGTTCAATCGAATTGATTTCTTCAATCCTTTTGAATTTAAATTGTTGATTTTTTGGGAGTTTTATTTGCGGATCAGAAAAAATGGGATTTATCTCAGGCGTTGTTGCCGGTCGATTTTGAAGTTTTGTCCAGTAAAGGTTGTGGTCGAATGTTGCGCCTGAAAATATCCCTCCTGTAAAACAATCAGAAGGAACCGTCAACACAAAGATGTTGTTCCCGAACACAAAATCAAGATAGTTTCCAGGCTCAAAGTTTACACCATATCCTTGATTATTAACAATTGTGTTATTGTATGCTTTGAGTTGTTTCATGGGTGTAGCGGCAGGATCACACCACATAAAAATGCCGCATTTCCCGTTTTTGGTTCCGTCATTAAAGCTAATATTGTACCTGACAATATTTTTGCTCCATTCGGTGGCACCGGCATACTGGAATATTCCATATCCTCCACCTTCGTTGTATGCTGAAAGGTTGTATTGCATGATCGAATTGGTAGTGCCGCCATCAAAATCAAACCCACCGCCATCTTTCCCTTTAGGTGATGTTCTGTTGTGATGTGAATAACAATGCTGAATGACAATGCTATCGCTCATGTAAGCCCAGATTCCGACAGGACCATTTCCTTCGCGGGGCATGTCCCAGCCGTTGTTCATCGCTTCGCAATATTCGATAAGACCGTTTGTTACACCACCCATTAATATTCCGTTTCCACTGTGGTTATCAGTGATAGCAGGACAGCCCGGATTGTTTTCAGCAACCGAATGCCCGATATAAACCCGCTTTACTGTTTTAAATGCTGAACCGTCCGTTCCATACTCTTTGGCAGACGATAAAACATTGATTCCGCAGAAACCATTATTGCTGGCATTTACATTGGTGATTCTGATGTCGCTGCCCCCGGTTACCTGTATTCCGGAATAAAGATATCCCGAGGTTTTTACATTGTCGATGGTTCCGTTTTTTACCTCCATAAAATCGATTCCGTTTGTTCGATTTCCGGTAAGGCGGCCGGATCCTTCTATGATCAGATTGCTTATTGTTAGGCATATGCAATCTTTTGCCAATATAGCAACCGAATCTCCGGAGAGAATGGTGGCGCGTGAGGAACCAAATGTAGAAATTATGAAAGGCGTTTTTATGGTTGCATGAATGCCTTCGAGTTTTAAACTTCCTTTAAATTGTTGTCCACCCTTGAATAACAATTGCTCCCCGCCCAAAAGCCTTAAACTATTCAGACGGGAAATCGACTTAAAAGCCTTCTCCGGTGAACTTCCATCATTTTGATCATTGCCGGTTATGGCATCAACAAAGAATTTCCCTGTTTGAGCGCTCAAATGGGTTATGGGCCAAAGAAAAGCAAAAGTCAAAAGAAAATATAGCGTCCAGAATTTCAAATTTGAGATTTTAGGGTTCATCGTTTGATCTGTTTAAGGTTGACGAACGGTCACTGAAAGGTGTAAAGCTACTGTAAACATAGAAATTAATTAAATAGAAACTGAAGAATTTGTTATATTTGCTGCGATGAAAAACGCATTTAAACAAACTTACCTTCTGTTTTTAGTGCTCAGCCTGACACTTATTCTGGTTGATTGCAATTACATTGGCAATGCTTTTTCAAATCTTACAATGACCACTGAAAGAGAATGTTCTGATCTTCCGGACAATTCGCATCATTCAAATACCGTATGTTTTGAGGATGAAATTCTTATAAGCGACTCAAAAGTAAAACCGACTGATTTTTCTGGTTATATTGAGATTGTTCCCACATTAAGCGCTAATTTTAAAAGCCGCTACATCACTTCAATTTGGCAACCGCCCAAATTCTCTTAATCCCGTAGTTTAAATTTATTCCATGCCGTATTTGATTTCAGCGGTAGGATAGATTGCTCCGATCCTTCGGAGTAATACACCCTGAATTTCAGGATTGTATTCGTTGAAATTCCACATTTCATAATTCATTTTCGTTTCATATTAATTCGCAGGCATTCAGCTTGTTTCTTATTTGTGAGAATTTTTAAAGCTATGGTAAAAGAGAAAAAAAGAGTTGCTTTAATATCTGTATTTGCAGCTATATTTCTAACCGGATCAAAGCTGGCTATTGGAATATTAACAGGTAGTTTGGGCATTTTATCCGAGGCATTGCATTCCGGTCTCGACTTCGTGGCGGCTGTTATTACCTATCTTTCAGTTAGTGTTTCCGACAAACCTGCTGACAAAAACCACAACTTTGGACATGGAAAGATTGAAAATCTCTCTGCATTGATTGAAACCATTCTGTTGCTGATTACCTGCGTGTGGATCATCTATGAAGCAGTAAGCCGGCTTGTTTCGGGCAATACAGATATTAAGGTAAATGTGTGGAGTTATATCGTTGTCATCAGTTCAATAATTATCGACATTAATCGCTCACGGATGTTGTCCAAAGCGGCTAAAAAACATAACAGTCAGGCACTCGAAGCAGATGCCCTGCACTTCGCGACCGATATCTGGAGTTCGGCGGTCGTACTTTTTGGTCTTATTTGTGCAAATTTTGGGTTCTTTTTTGCCGATTCTGTAGCTGCATTAGGGGTGGCTGTGATTGTTTTATGCGTGTCGTATAAGCTCGGAAAAAAATCAATAGATGTTTTGCTCGATAAAGCACCACAGGAAACGATTGATCTTGTAGAGAAAACGTTAGCCAGCTTTGAGGAAGTAAGAGATTTCCACAGTTTAAAAGTTCGGACAGCTGGTGCAGACTCCTTTATTAAGCTTAATATTCATCTTGAACCTGAAATGAGTCTTCGGCAGGTACATGAATTATGCCGTAAAATTGAGAAGGAATTAAATGCATTAATACCCAGAAGTGAGGTCTATATTCTTGCTGAACCTCATGTTATTGTCCATATTCAAACAGCGGATAAAGAAATCTTATAATACATTAAAAATGAACAAAAAAATATATTGGAACAGATTGATACGACGTATCAGCACCGTTTTATTACTGATTACCTTCCTGGTGCAGATAGTTGCTGTCGTATTGATAGATGCAGACATTGGAGAATTCGAAATGGAAGAATTTCATCCTATAAGTGGATTTGCATTTTTTGGTGCGATACTAATCCATTTACTGATAGTACGTAAAAGTCTAAAAAGTATATTAATTTCTAAAACACAATAATCATGGGACTTGAAGAATTTTTTGACCAGGACAGCAGACGCGGCAGGCAGAATAATGAAAATCATTACAGACAAGACGATCCTTATCGGAATGATGATCACTACAGGCAAAATGAGTATTCTCAATCGTCTCATTCTTATGAACCTCAGAATGATATGAAGCAGCAATTTCTGAATAAGATCAGAGACAATCCACAATTGAAAATTTTGTTAATTGTCGGAGTAATTATTGTTTTGATCATTATAGTGGTGGTTGTCATATTTTTAATTCCATTTATATTGAAACTCCTTGGTTATGTAGGTGATAATGGAATTCAAGGTGTAATAAATACCATTTGGAAAGGAGCGAAGTAACCATTGCCCATAACTGTCACACGTTAGGTGATGGTTATGGGCAATATTTAATATAATAATTAATTTTAAATCTTAAATTTCTCCTTTCTCCGGAATGATGGAAGTTACAGCACAATTAAAGGTACCTACTCATAACGAACCAAAACAAATTTGGTATAACCGACCGATTATCTGGTGGATGATTTGAACAAAATATGGCATTGAATGTTATAATAATAATTTAATACATAAAATGAATGATTAAATTAATTTGATGCCACTTCTTTGCCTGATTTTTTCGTACAATCATTTATTTTATTTATTTTTGATACCAACCACTAAATATTTAAATCATGATTTCCACAACCCACTTTCACCCAATGTTGGTGCACTTTCCTATCGCATTAGTAGTTTTTGGATTCATTGCCGAGATTGCTGCCTTGTATTTTAAGAAAGAGATCTATTTATCGAGGATGGGTTTTATCTTGTTAATAATTGGTACACTCTCAGCGCTTGCAGCCTGGCTCACTGGTACTTTATTCACCTCCGAAATGGCGGGTGCTGCCGGCGAAATAAAAGGGACACACGAACTGTTCGCCGGGATAACTTTGGGGACTCTACTGGCAACCTCAATTCTACGCATCCTGCTTCAGACTAAAAAGGATGAAAGTGTTGCTTTTAAACGAGTTGCCTTTGTATTGTATGGTTGTGCAGCTATTTCTGTTAGCATTACAGGGTTTTATGGAGGAACGCTCGTATATAATTATATGATGTCACTTTAGTCGGTTCTGCAACGATATTTATAAATGAAATAGTATATCGGTTTATAGGTCATTTAGAATTGGTTCTGAACTTCAAGATGTTATCCGCAGTTAACCAGAAGTCAATTATTTTGGCTGATTATTGTCTTTAATCGGGTTTATAAAGTGGCAGATTTTTTCTGGCAGAGGTACGCCAAAAGAAATTGACCAGCAATAAAAAGCCGAAAATTTCATATTCCCAACATTTAATGATACAGTTCCTTAATTTTATAACTTTAACACAATTAGCACCATGAGAAACATTTTATTATTTGCATTTGTATGCATGATTGCATTTGCGGGCTGCAACCAGCCAAAGCCGGTTAAAACAGTTGAAAACCTTAAAGCCGGGATTAAAGGTGAAACGACAGCGAGCGCCAAGTATGCCGCTTTTGCTGTGAAAGCAAGGGAAGAAGGCAACGATACGATTGCCAAACTATTTGATGCTGCTTCCAAAGCCGAATCAATTCATGCTACGAACCACAAAAAGGTATTGGAAGGATTAGGCGAAAAGATGGACGATTTTAAACCTGAATTTGAGGTAAAAACAACTGCAGAAAATCTTCAGGCGGCTATTGAAGGTGAAACTTACGAAGCAACAACCATGTATCCTCAGTTCCTTGCTGATGCGAAAACAGAAAAAGTAGAAAAAGCAACGAAATCGTTTACTTGGGCTTTTGACACTGAAAAGAAACATGCTGCATTCTACCAAAAAGCGCTTGATGCCTTAAAGGTAAATGCTGAAAACAAATTAGCTTTTGAATATGCTGTTTGTCCGGTATGTGGAAATACCTATGAGAAAGCCACATTGGATAAAAAATGTGCCTTCTGCCAAACGGGTGAAGAAAAGTTTATCATTATCTAAAGAAAATTAAAGGGGAGCAAAAAGTTCCCCTTTAATTTTTTTCCTGCATCAAAAAAAATCGGTCTCTGTAGTTATTAACCATATTTTAAGGACCAAATCGGGTTGGGTAAATGCTTATTTACAAAGCTTGTAAACTTCACTTCCAGCCAACAGAAAACATCCGAGTCCATAGTCTTCAAAATTAGGTATGCGGTCGTAACTTACAGGCTGACTATCTGAAGGTTGTTTTCCGGTACCCTGCACAAAACCTAAGAATCCATTGGTATGAACCGATTCTCTGGACATTCCACTCCAGGCTTTTTTAATCACCGGCAGGTATTTCTTTTTACTTAGAATACCGTGATTGACTCCCCATGCCATGCCATAAGTAAACAATGCGGTGCCGCTTAATTCCTTGCCTCCAAAGTTATTGGGATCGTGAAGACTGGCATTCCAGAAACCATCCTTCCGCTGAATCGGAATTAACGCTTCAACCATTTGCTCCAGTGTTTTTTGATATTCATCGCGGTGCGGTGCATCTTTGGGCATAATTTCCAAAACACGAACAAGCGCGGCTACTACCCAGCCGTTTCCGCGCGACCAGTAACAATCTTCTCCGTTAGGCTCTTTGTAAGGTGGGACGAAATCTTTGTCGCGCCACCATAAATGATCCTTCGGATTGTATAATCCATTGCCCCCCTGAACGGTCTTGCTATGCATGTACATTTCGTACATCCGCTCGTAATATTGGTTATCGTTATATAAAACACCGAGTTGCGCATAAACAGGCATTGCCATTTGCAAGGCATCAATCCAGTTCCAGTCGTCAATTTTTGACGATTCAAGCATTAAATCGATGGATGCCTTGAGGTCTTTTATCCGTTCAGGTTTTTTGTCGATCCTATATAAATCCACATATGTCTGACCACAGCATTGATTGTCTGCATTGCGTGTCTGGGTACCGCCATTCAGTCCCCATTGGTGCGACTCGCCCCAGCTTACTGCATAGTCGTAATAAGTCTTATCCGGATTGAGTTGGTACAATGCCATTAATCCTTCATAGTAAACTGCTCTTGTCCATATGTGGCTTGGCCGTGTCTTGTCATTTACTATGACCATTCCCGGATCGGGCCACTTGTTCATAAAGTAGGCATTGGTAAGTATCATTTGGTTCAACACATCCTTTTTAGATGGAAGTTTCTGAGCCAATGCTGAACTGAAAATAAAAGTCAGAACCAGCAGGAGGGTGGTAATTTTTGTGGTCTTCATATCAAATTGATTTACTTGTATAATTGCAGTGCACTATTGTTAATTTCTATTTTGTGGGTTTTGATGAGTTGAATCATTTCTGCACCAGCCAAAAACACAGGCCCATAGCCATGTGCAGCATAAACATTCACCGGAGGGTAAGGTTCCAACACAAGTTCCTTCGACCTCACCTTTTTCGTTTACCCAACTTGCGACGCATTCCATGTCAGGCAAACCATCGGAACATAAACTGAACCATCGACATAACCTTTGTTGATGGCCCGGGCGATGGAATAGGTATAAATGGAAGTTGCCGAAGTTTCACGATACGAGTCGTTGCGGTCGATCAACTGGTGCCAAAAACCAGTAATGGCATAGTTACTTGCTAGCCCACTAATATGTTTCCGAAGCAAATCAAGCACTTTTGCGCGACCCTGATGATTCTCAGGAAGGGCTTCCGACAGTCCAACCATTGTCATCACTGCCCGGCCGTTTGCGTGTGCCCAATGAAATTGCGGATGTTCATCCATACTAAAATTGTGCTGAAGTTATTTTGCTAATTTGTTTGTTTTTAAATGGCTAACAGTCTTTTATCGGGATATTTTTTAATGGGAGCCAGATTAGTTCATTTAACAGTCAAAACAGGTGTGACATTTACTGGTCCAAGCAAACCCGACGGCATCGGCTTCCAACCTGAAGCATCAAAAGGTTTGTAGTCGATATTCACAAAATTTATTTCGTGATAATTACGCCACTGGACTTTATTCTGATCCATTTGACGG
Organism: Mariniphaga sp.; assembly: GCA_025355585.1. Taxonomy (GTDB): domain Bacteria; phylum Bacteroidota; class Bacteroidia; order Bacteroidales; family Prolixibacteraceae; genus JAAFHB01. Next base: position 23,892 of record JANXZJ010000013.1, read on the forward strand.
ATTCGGTTGGCCATCAGGTTGGCAACTTCTATTTCGATGGAGTTGATTCCGGGATGAAGGAATTTCCCTATCCTTGTTGTAAACGGAATACTCCATAAAATTCCGGCATCCTTGCCGTTTATCCAAACCTGTGCACTTTCGCAGACCTTTCCTAAATCGAGCAAATATTCACCTGCTAAAATTTCAGGCAATTCGAATGTAGTTGTATATCTTGCAGATCCTGAGAAGTTCTGCGCGGCCACGTCAGGCAAATCGGTCCATGAAACCAACTGGCGGATTTCTGTTGAAGCGGGAATTACTTCCCCTCCCCTGGTAAAGGTCAATTTCCAGGGACCATTTAATACAACTGGTGATTGTAATTTGTCAAAATATTTCCAGTTTTTAGCCTTCATTTTTTGTTCCGAAACCAATACAAACATCGCTTCTCCCGGCCGTAACTGAATGCGTACTTTATTTCCTTCCTTTTGGGCGATTCCTGAAGATCCGCTTTGCGGATCGAGTAACAGGAATGAGTTGCCTACCGCATTTAAGTCCAGAAAGCGGTCAATTGTCCCGGAAGCATGGTTTACCAGGTAATAATAAATGCCCTGAGCATCTTTCCGTCGTATATATTTTAGCCCGCAATCAACCAGTGTTTCGCGCGAAATATTTTTCATTTCCAACGCAGACTGAACCCGGCCGGCCAATACAATTTCTCCTTTACCGGTTTTTGCGATTTTTATCTTTTCAGGAAGCTCTTTAAACTGAAGACTATTCAGCAAGTCCTTGTTCTGTTTACGCCTGAATTCAAGATTAGACAATCCTGGAACATCTTCCGGAAATTGCTGAAAAACCACCAGAGCTCCCTGTTGGGCCAAATCGAAAATGCGCTTAAGCGTGGATCCCGGAATGTATTGGCAGGACGGAATCACCAGGGTGCGGTAAACACTTCCTGATTTTGTGACTAACTGACCATTTTTTACCGATATTTCATTGAGTAGCCGATCAGATGCAAAATCGAGCGAATAGCCCTCTTTCATCCATTCCTTCACATCCTTATAAAAAGGACTTGGGTATAGCCATCGGTCGATGGAATGAATAGTTAGCTGTAAATCAGTATTTTCTGGTTTCATCCAAACGTCGTAAACCGGCCAGTAAACCAACAAATCGTTTTGTGGCACACCGCTTTGAAGAACCGACTGACAACGGGTAATGTAATTATTCAGTCCGTTGAGGTGCGGCCAAAAACTATTCGACGGGGAGAAATTAACCGATGCATAGAAAAGCCATCCCGGCCACGCAACATCGGCAGGCGAATAGGCCGTACCATGGTAAAAAACGTGATTCACACCTGAAAGGAAAGCCTGTTCTACTTCAGGTTTACATTGCGACAAAGACACCCGAAAATGTTCGGCAAGCCATGTAAAAGTTTCGCACGATGTTAATTTTTTGCCCGAAACATTTGCTGCTGAAGAAGCAAATTTGAGCATGACCGGATCGGGATCGACGTTGCGGATATCGCTACTGTCGCGGCGCAGTCCGGGTATGGCAAAATAGCTTGATCCAAAAGTTTCGCACTCAGGAATGTCAACAGATGCATAGATATCGAGCAGATTGCCAGGTGAACCGTGCGCCTGATTGCGGGTTAGGCTGCCTTTGTTATTTGCCCATTTCGTCCAGTGTTGCGTAAAATTTTCGAGTAAAAGGTCTGAAATGGTTTCGCGGTAATCGCATTGTACGCGTCGCGAAATGTCGGAAGATGGTGTTTTTTCAGTCAGTTCGCGCAGGTAAGGTTGCAATGAATATCCCCGTCGTCGCTGAAATTCATTGATTAAAGACGGCGTCCAGTTGGTTCCGTAAACTTCGTAGCTATCGTTAAAAAATGACCTTACTCCGTGGTTCGACTTCAGAAAGGCAGAATCGAACCGGGACAGGTAAATATCGAGTGCTTCTTTCGAAAAATGATCGAGTGTCAAACCTTCTGCTCCGGGTGCAGCACGTTTCACTTTTTGTAAGGTCTTTCCGCAAAAAGCAGCATATATATCCCAGTCATTGGCTTCGGCAACCCAATTGAGTGTTCCGCTGGCATCAACAAAAGCAGTCAGGTCTTTTACTTTTCCGTCAGGACTATAGGCCGTTACTGCATCAATTTTTGCCCCGGCGTCTATTTGCTCCTTATCCGTAGCGACAATTTTTTCGTCCAGCTTTTCTCCTTTTGGAAGTGAATATTTTTGAATGATCAGTTTCGAAGCCGCAGCCGGCAGACTTATCTGCGGCCCGCCAAAAGGCCAGCCAGTTCCTGTATTTATATCCACTCCCATTCCGTTTTTTCCGGTTTCGCGCACTGAAACATCCAATGCTTTCATCCATTCCGGCGAAAGATATTTGAGGTATTGGGCTTCGTAACCAACAGCACCATAAATAGGTGTAATCTCCATACCACCAAAACCAGCTTTCCCGTATTCAGAAATCAGGGTTGAAAGATTTGATTCATTAACGGCACTTCCCATCCACCACCAACGCGTCCAGGGTTTTGTTTCCCTGGTGATTTGAGGCCAGCCAGGTTGAGAACTTTCTTGCTGACTTTTGCACGGAGTGTAGAAAAGCATTGTCAGCGCAATAAGCATCCAGGTAAACACTCGATTTCTTAAGTTAATAATCATGGTGGTAAGTGAGTAAAAGCTTGATGTTCTTTCTATTCAATAATTAACCTTTAAGCTGATCTGATTTTATGTAACGTACCGGAGGAATTTTCACGAATGATCGCTGTTCAGATAGAGCGCTGCAGCCCCATAAATAGCGGAATGCTCCAACTCCGATATTTCAATTTTTAGATTGGTCAATACACTGGGGTAATCAAAATCCTTGATGGCATCGAGCATTGCAGGTTTGAATAAATCAAACGCTTTTGTGAGAGAACCTCCAAGGATAATTATTTCAGGATCATAAGCATATAAAATTGATTTGATGGCTTGCCCAAGGTGGAAACCAAATTCGGCATACAGTTGAATTGCTTCCTGATCGCCTGAAAGTGCCCGAATATTTGTTTCAATTGCAGAAGCAGATTTCTCTTCCGAAAAGAATTGTCCGCTGCAGTAATGCTCGAAATTACTGTTCAGATAAGGGATGTTTCCAAACTCACCTGCACAGCAGTTTTTTCCCTCATATAATTTGCCATTAAAGATGAGTCCGCTACCCATCCCTGTACCAATTGTCAGGCCGACAATACTCTTGCAGGACCTTGCTTTCCCATAGTATTTTTCACCTAATGCAAAGCAATTGGCATCGTTATTGACATAAACCGGTACTTTGTAGCGACTCTCCAGCAGATCTTTCAAAGGAACGACTTTCCATGAGGGAATATTAACAACATCGTAAACGATCCCTTTTTCGATGTCGACAACTGAAGGAACGCCAATACCTATACTTTTTGTATCTTCATCGAAGCAGTTGTCGATCACCGCATACAGCTTTTCCAATACTTCAGATTGAGAGCCAGAAGCTGGTGTGGGTTCCTTGGCAAGCAGAATGATTTTATCGGCAACGACCTTTCCTGCACGAATATTCGTGCCACCCAGGTCGACACCAATAATATTCCCGATATTTTTCACAATATCAATTGTTTAAAAATTTTGACTAAGCAAGTGCTTCCTTTCCTTGTGGATCTTTAAAATTAATTCGCCAAACAGGGTATTGGCCCAGGCAAACCAGGAGCGGGTAAATTTTTCTGCATTATCCATGTGAAACGATTCATGCATAAATCCTTTGTTTGCGTGTGTATTTTTCAGCCAGCTAAGACATTGAGTAATCTCCTTATCGTCGCTTGAAGTCATGGCTCTCATAATGATGCTCATTGGCCAGATCATTTCAGCTCCGCAATGAGGGCCGCCAACACCAGATGCGGCTTTGCCTTCATAAAACCACGGGTTGTCTTTGCTTAAAACAAATCGTCGCGTGTTCAGATAAACTTCATCATCTGCTTTTACACCACCCAGGTAAGGCATGGCAAGCAGACTCGGGATATTCGCATCGTCCATGTAAAGACTGTTTCCGAAACCATCAATCTCGAAGGCAAATACTTTTCCGTAATTCAGATGATTGGCGACTGCGTATTGCTTCAGGCTTTTCTCAACTGTATCCGCCAGTTTATTGCATTGACTAACAAAGGCCTGATCTTTGAACACTTGTCCAACAAGTTCAGCCATCTGGCGTAAGGATGTCAGTGCGAAAAAATTGGAAGGGATCAGGTATAAGAAGGTAGTGGAATCATCAGACGGACGGAATGTTGAACAGATTAAACCGTTGGCTTTAACCGGATTTCCGTAACCATCACCAATAACCGTATCGGTTTGTTTGCTGGTCACCCGCATGAAATGATAAGGCCCTTTGCCAGTCTGACGCTGTTGTTCTTCGAAAGTTTTTACAATCGATTTTGCTGCTTTTAGCCATTGCTCATTAAAAGGGGTTTTATCTCCGGTCAGTTTCCAGTAATGATAGCTCAGGCGGACCGGGTAGCACAATGAATCGATTTCCCATTTGCGTTCGTGCAACTCGGGTTTCATATCGGTTAAATCGGTTTTCCATTCGCTTCCCGTAGGACCGAAATTAAAAGCATTGGCGTAAGGATCGATCAAAATACATTTAATCTGACGGTTGATTAAACCTACAAACAGTTTTTTCAGCTGCTCATCTTTGTCTGCCAGGTGAAGATAAGGCCAAACCTGAGCCGTCGAATCGCGCATCCACATGGCATTGATATCGCCGGTAATTATAAATGAATCAGGCACACCCGTTTGTTCTGAAAAATGAACAGTCGTATCCAGCGTGTTGGGATAGCAGTTTTCGAATAGCCATGAAATTTCTGGATCAGTAATATCCTTCTTAATTCTTATGATTTCCTGTTCGACGGCCTCGCTTTTAAACAACCGTTTCGCGACTGGCGGCCGCAACGAAACCTTTGGAGGCGTTGATGCTGAAAGAAATCCAGGTACCATCGCCATCGCTCCTGCACCAAGTACTGATTTATTGACAAAAATTCTGCGATTCATAATGTATTCGTTTTTATTTATTTTGTAAATAGGAAGAAAGCTCGTTTATATGGTCTGTATTGATATAATCAACCTTAAGATTCATCAGGGTTTTCCAGGCAGAAGTGGAGTCCGGCGCATTCCAGAACCGAATTTTCTTGTTTAAAGAATGCACAGAATCAATGATTTGCGTTAGTCTCTTTTCTTCTTTTTCCTGAATTGCCTCCTGTCCTTTCCAAGAGGTGAATCCTGCCAGATTTTCACTGTAAAGTGCAATTCTTTTCAATTGCTGATTGTCATATTTAAGGATTATATTTCCATCGAAATAGATAAACAACGGATATTTGCTGAACCCAGCCGGATCAGGTCTGTTACCAGTAATGACAATACGGATGGCATTTTCATTCAGGTTTGAATCAAAAACATCAGGATATTTTCTGAGTTTTTCTACCAATAGAGAAAGTGTCGGTTCAACAGCGGTTTTTAGATCGATCATTAACTGGAATGTGGAAGGGAAATCTTTCCAGGCTTTCCCGCCATTTTTTCTGAATAATCGTACAATGGGTTGTATATAAAGCGAATCCATTGATCTTTCAGGTGTAATGCCCGATTTGTTATGAGCTACAAACAAATCTCCGTTCACTGCCCAGATGTCTGCCTCTATAGAACCAAAATGTGCATTATAAGCAAGGAAAAAAGGAATACGCTGCTCGTAATCGTTATGCGAATGAGCATTCAGCGTTGTGTATTGCGCCTGCGTTGAGATCAAAATGCCAAAAAGCAGAATTGTTGTAGATAATCGTTTTTTCATGTAATAGCCAGATACATTTGCAATATTATTCGATTCGTACAAATCTAAACCATTTTTATTTCAAAAATAGTTATGATCTCATTTAAATCAGAAGTAAAAAAATTCCCGGATTACTGCAAAAAGGAAAATTTCTGTTCAATTCTGTTTTTTCATTTTCAAGCGCAATTAAAAATGCAAATTTTTTAGGTTGGTAACATCTTAAGAGTTATTTTCACCTGAAATAGCCATGATCGGTAAATCAATAACCGATTTTAAAGATATATGCTGGATATTAGCTTCGCTGATCTTCGATTCCAGTTGTCATTTGAAAATTAAATTATTCAAAGATGAATAATTAAAACAATTAACAATTATAACAATGAAGAGATTGAAATTTGTAATGCTTTTATTATTAATGTTTTCAGCTCAGTATTCCATTGGGCAGGATTGGGCAAATTTAAACCGCTTTAAAAATGAAAATGCAAACCAGGTGTTGCCTGTTTCTGGCGAAAAGCGTGTTGTTTTTATGGGGAACTCAATTACCGAAGGCTGGATTAATCTGCATCCTGAATTTTTTGCCGGGAAATTTTATATTAATCGTGGGATAAGCGGGCAAACCACCCCTCAAATGCTTCTTCGGTTCAGGGCCGATGTGATCAAACTTAAACCGAGAGTCGTTGTCATTTTAGCTGGCACCAATGATATTGCAGGAAATACAGGCCCATCAACGCTTGAAATGATCGAAGACAATCTTATTTCGATGGCTCAATTGGCAAAAGCCAATGATATTAAGGTCATTCTTTGCTCCGTTCTGCCTGTTTATGATTATCCCTGGAAACCAGGCCTTGAACCAGCGGGAAAAATTATAGAACTTAATAAGATGATAAAAAGTTATGCCACCAAAAGTGATATGATTTACCTTGACTTCTTTTCAGTAATGGTCGACGAACGCAACGGATTAAAGTCGGAATATTCAAAGGATGGGGTGCATCCAAATGAAGCCGGATATAAAATTATGGAACCACTTACAGATGCAGCAATTGATAAGGCTTTTAACATCAATAAAGCGGTCAATCCTGCAAAAAAACCAGTCACTCATAAAAAGACAGTAACTCATAAGAAAACGGCTGTTAAAAAGGCCCCGGTTGTTCAAAAGAAGCCAATTGTTCAAAAAGCTCCGGTCACACAACCAAAGCCAGTTATTAAAAAATAATCGGCATGAAAATATTACTCTTGACCCTGACAATTGGTGCAATGGCATTTTCAGTGTCTGCACAAAAAAAGGTTGATTGGGTTTCAACGACTGAATCATCTCAATGGGTGATTCAAAAAGGTTTAAGTGCCAGACCTGTTTCGGGTAAACCCGATGTAGAAATTTTGCCAGACAAGCCTTTGCAAACCATCGAAGGTTTTGGTGCCTGCTTTAATGAACTGGGATGGACATCGCTAAATTCGTTGGGTAATGCTGACCGCGAATCTGTTCTTAAAGAGTTATTCGCCCCGGGAGTTGGCGGAAATTTTACCATCTGCCGGATGCCGGTTGGTGCCAACGATTTTGCACGCGACTGGTATTCGTACAATGAAACGGAAGGCGATTTTGAGATGAAGAATTTCAGCATTGCAAATGATTTACAAACACTTGTCCCGTTTATTAAAAACGCCAAACAATACAATCCGGCGCTAAAAATCTGGGCATCTCCCTGGAGTCCACCTTCGTGGATGAAATGGAACAAGCATTATGCCTGCGCCAGCACAAACGCAGCGATGGATAAAAAATTCCAAAACGGCCTCGACAATGCGAAACAAGGCAAGGAAGGCACCAACCAGTTTATTCAGAAGGACGAATATTTCAAGGCTTATGCACTTTACTTCTCGAAATTTATAAAAGCTTACCGCGATCAGGGAATAAACATCGCTACGGTAATGCCTCAGAATGAATTCAATTCCTGTCAAATATTCCCTTCGTGTACCTGGACTTCTGCCGGACTTGCTAAATTTATTGGCGTTTATTTAGGCCCGGCCATGGAGAAGGAGAAAGTGGAAATAATGTTCGGAACCATGGAGCGTCCGAACATCGCCCTAGTCGATACCATTATTAAGGATCCGCGGGCGGGAACATACATTAAAGGTGTTGGTTTTCAGTGGGCCGGCAAAAAGGCGATAGCCGATGCGCATCAGAAATATCCAAACATGCGGTTATACCAGTCGGAGCAGGAGTGTGGCGATGGTAAAAACGATTGGAAATATTGCAGTTATGCGTGGACACTCATGAAGCATTACCTCGACAATGGCGCAAACGCCTATATGTACTGGAACCTTTCGCTCGACAAAGATGGTTTCAGCCGATGGGGCTGGCGTCAGAATTCGCTCGTAAGTGTTGACTTATTGAAAAAAACCTACACCTATAATTTTGAATATTACCTGCTGAAACATGTGAGTCATTTTGTGATGCCTGGTGCAAGGCTTCTGGAAACCGATGGTTCCAATTCAAACATCCTTGCGTTTGTTAATCCGGATAAGAGCATTGTGGTAGTTGTAAGGAATAATGAAAAGGCAGCTAAAAAAATCAACCTGAAAATTGGAAAGAAAGCGATAAACCCGCTGCTGAAGGCTGATTCATTCAATACGTTTGTTGTCAGATAATTTTCAGACCATCAAGATTGGAATTGTTAGATGCTTTCTGAGAAATGCTTTAATCCGGAGCTTTTTCAGAAGACATCTTTCTAAAAATTTTATTGCAGGTTTTAAGCATGAATAATCCAGCTGAAGGAAACGAAATAATTTGGTGAAATTTTGTATCTTAGTAACAATGTTTTGTGGGATATCTTAGGCATTGACTAACATCATAAATCCACTTAATGACAACAGAAAAAACTGCAGTTTTGATACCTGATGAACGAATCATTGATAAAATCTTTCTGATTCGAGATCAAAAGGTAATGCTTGATAGAGACTTAGCTGAGTTGTATGGTCTGGATACCAAAGTATTGAAACAGCAAGTACGTAGAAATCTGAATCGCTTTCCTGACGATTTTATGTTTGAATTGACCAAAGAGGAATTTGAGAATTGGAGGTCACAATTTGTGACCTCCAATTCTGATCGGATGGGATTAAGATATTCGCCGATGGTATTTACTGAACATGGTGTTTTGATGCTGTCTAGTGTATTAAACAGCAAAAAAGCCATCGCTGTCAATATCCAGATCATGCGGATATTCAGCAGAATACGACAAATACTGACCGATAATCTGAGTCTAAAACTTGAGATTGAAGAAATTAAGAAAAAGGTTCAAAATCAGGATAAGAACATTGAACTGGTTTTCAGTTACCTCGACGAGCTGATTGCCAAACAGGAAGAACAACCACCCCGCAAACGGATTGGATACAAGCCCGATCATTAAGTATAAAATAAATTGGAGGTCACAATTTGCGACCTCCAATTCAGAATGGACTAACATATGTGTTAAATAAAAGGTAACGCAAAATGCGATACCTTCTTAAAATATTGGTAACCGTGAAGAATTCGAAAACTTGAGGTCACAATTAGTTACCTCAAGTCTGGAAGGCACCCAAAGTTATCCATAGACGGTTGCAGTGAAGTTAATTACCTTGCTCCCCCGGAAATTTGTAGCGCAAAAGCAGGTGAAACAATCATCGGGTTAATGAAATATACGATTCCCAATCAGGGATTTGAATCGTTAGATAATGCCTGCATATAATTAGACATATACATCTTTTAAATTAACAATAAAATATATCCGTAGCCATTCGGGAGCTATAATCTGAATACAAAGCGCTAACTTGCAGAAATTCAAAAGTCCGGTCTGGCCCGATTATTGAAGTATTCGTTATCTATTAATATCACAATTATGAAAAAGGTTTTATTTTACACGTTACTATTCTTTGCCTTAATCAATATAGCTGGCTGCCGAAAATCGATTGATCCTACGGGTGACCTGGTCATTAATGCAAGAGACGGAGTTGGTGCTTCGCTTGTTGGGAAGACAGTATATTTGTATGACAATAAGTATGACTTTGGCAATTTCCTTTATTCCGAAACCCAGGTCACGAACAACAGCGGTCAAGTTCGGTTTGGATATCTGACACCGGCTGTTTATTATTTCGAATGTGATTTTGTCAATACCCATGGAGATGTTATTACTATTTCAGGTTCTGGTAATGTATTTGAGGGAAACGAAACGACAGTTACATTAATGCCTTAAGAATTGGTCTTCTTTAACCAAGGACTTGCTGGTTGAATCATGTACAAGATAGATTTGTGCAGCTTCAAAAAAATGTTGTAATTGCAGCTTAATTTAGCGGAATAAGACCGAAGGTCTGAACCCCAAAAGAGAACTGAAAAACAATGCACAAGCCAGAACCCGGTTACCAGTATGAGCTCGATTTCACCGTCCGTGATTATGAATGCGATTTACAGGGGATCGTCAACAACGCAGTCTACTTAAATTATTTCGAACATACGCGGCACACCTTTCTGACCGGCAAAAACATCGACTTTGCTGCGCTGCATGCGGAAGGGATCGACCTGGTTGTATCGCATATTGAGGTTGACTACAAGCTCTCGCTCACAAGCGGCGATTCTTTTGTTGTGCGGCTCAATATTCTCCGCGAGGGGCAATTGAAATTGATTTTCATCCAGGATATTTTCAAATTGCCGGAGAACAAGCTGGTAGCCCGCGCAAAAGTGATCGGGGTTGGCGTAAAACGTGGCCGACCCATTCGGCTGGAAGATGTTCCCGGATTTAATGAACTCGTATAACCGATGGAATACCTTCCCCTTATCGGAACAGTCGCGCTTTTAAATTTGCTGGCGGCCATTAGTCCCGGCCCTGATTTCGTGGTTACAGTAAGGAATTCACTCTGTTATTCGCGGCGGGCAGGTATCTTTACGGCCCTCGGCATTAGCCTGGCACTTTGCGTCCATTTGTTCTATTGTGCGGCGGGGATTGGTTACATCATCTCGACATCGGTTGTCCTTTTTTCAATTCTAAAATTACTTGGAGCAGCTTACCTGATTTATCTGGGCGTGAGTTCTTTTATTGCCAAAGGCTCAAGGATTGATCTCACAGAAGAGCGCACCGGGACCGACCTCACACGTTTAAAAGCGTTTCGCATTGGTTTTCTGACCAATGTGCTCAACCCCAAAGCAACGTTGTTTTTCCTGAGTTTGTTTACACTCGTGATCGGTAATTCCACCCCTCTTTACATCATCCTGACGATTTCTGCAATCATCATCCTGACCGCCTTTACCTGGTTTACGATTGTCTCCATATTCCTGGCACAGCAAAACGTTCAACGGGTATTTCTTAAATATGAAAAAATCATCAACCGTACACTGGGAGGATTCCTCGTGTTTTTAGGAGTTAAGATAATATTGACATTTTATTAGCAGGATCGAGAATATTTTATTTTCAAAAAAATATTTGCTGAATTGCGTTTGGTTTAAAAAGTTCGTAATTTTAAGGCACGAACCGGTTGAAATACAAAAAAACCTTTTTCCGTTAAAAAACCTTTTAAATCCTGCTCTATGGTAAGATCCTCAGGGATGTGAAGCCATCCCGAACACTTTTTAAAGTGAATTCCTGTTATCAAAATCGTTAACTACCTGTTTGAAGCAACCGCCCTCATCAATCGTGAAGGTGTTAGCTGTCATTCGTTTGAAGCGATTTAGTTATCAATTAAGTTGCTTGTTTTATTTTACGGTCTATTGATTAATAATAAAACAAAATCAAATGTCTTCAAATACAGATTATTTAGAATTGTTAGATGAAATTCAGGCCATCGTACCTGAAAAAACGATCATCCCAACCATGCCTGTGGACGTATTTGTACAGGAAGCGGAGGATCTCTACCATTGGTGCCAGGATGACCAGGTGGCACTCACCCGTGCAGGTCTCGATTGGATGACTGTCGAGAGTCTTCCCGTTCGCACGGGTGCTTGCCGCGAGTCGCAGTCGCGGTGGAACAAGGAACGGAATACACGCCAGCAGGATGAGCAGGCGTGGAAGGAGCAGTCACCCCTGGCTTTCGAATTGCGCGACCGGATGCTCCATTCCTTACGATATGCTTTCCGTAACGACGAGGTTTTACTGTCGAGGGTGGAAGATATCGCGCTGGGTGACTCAAATGCCGATATGGTGCAGGACCTGAATGACCTTTCCGTTTTGGGGAAAGCCAATTTAGATTTGCTTGCAGCGATAGGTTTTGATGCTGCATTACTGGATGAAGCTGCGTTGACATCGGACCTGATGGGCGATCTGCTGGGCGCGACCAATGGCGAGCGCAAGAAAGACAGCGAAGCGATGATGATCCGCGACAAAGCTTTCACTTATCTGAAGGCGCCGATGGATGAAATCCGCAATTGCGGCAAGTATGTCTTCTGGAAGAATCCCGACCGGCTTGAAGGTTATATAAGCAACTACTGGCAACGGCGTAACGCTGTAACAGAGAAGGAAACTTCCAAAGTCGAAGGCTAAGAAGGTTAGAATCCCGGAAACTAAATCCAATGAAAGTTTCCGGGTTTCTTGTTTTAATAGAAGCTATTTCCTTTGATTGTCGGGTCCCGCGATTTTCAATCGCGGTCGTACGAAATCGATTGAACCAAGTCAATCCGAAAGGCTAGAAACCTAACTCGGGCAGGTCCCCAACCTACTGGACGGTGAGAAACCTAACTCGGACGGGTCCCCTTTCAACTCGGATGGCGAGAAACCCAACTCGGACGGGTCCCCCTTCAACTCGAACGGTAAGAAACTTAACTCGGGCGGGTCCCCCTTCAACTCGGATGGCCAAAAACCTAACTCGGACGGGTTCCCAACCAACAGGACGGACAGAAACTTAACCCCGGCGGTTAAAAACCTTATTTTTCTTAAATTAACCTCAGTAGAACGCGAATCCTCCTTGATTTCAACCTTATTAATTCGCTCGTAAATCAATAAGGTTGAATACTGTGGGGGACTAGCCGGGCTATTAAGGTACCTAAAAAAACACAAAATTGATTCGAATTTGCTGCAAGGTTAGTTGGTAATTAGTTGGTTGGGAACTATTCGTAAAATAGTTCCCAACTTTTCATGCAATTAAGTAATGGTAAAGTTGTTCTTAACACTTATAGATAAAGCAATAATAATTTTATCACAAATTATTGTCTCTGATAATCTTCAATCTCAATTTTGAGGATATGGATACAGACAACATTTGATCTTTAATAAAAGAAAAGCAAGCATGAATAATTTCTTGAATAGCAGATGGTTTAAGTTTAGCCTTGTTGGCGGCATTTACCTGTTTTGGGTGATTTGGTTAAATAACTACTGGTGGTTGATCGGACTCGTAGTGATATGCGATATTTACGTAACTGAGAAAGTTCATTGGTCTTTCTGGAAGAAGAAAAACCCGGTCGATGGTAAACAAACGAAGGTCGTAGAGTGGGTTGATGCCATTATCTTCGCCGTTATTGCTGCCACTTTTATCAAGATGTTCTTTATTGAGGCTTATACAATCCCCACCTCTTCGATGGAAAAATCGATGATGGTAGGTGATTACCTGTTTGTCAGTAAAACAGCTTACGGACCAAAAATGCCGAATACACCTGTTTCGTTTCCATTTGTCCATCATACAATGCCATTGTCAGCAACAATGAAATCATTCTCGACAATCATCAGTAACCCTTACCGAAGGATAGCAGGATTTGGAAAAGTCAAAAATGATGATGTCGTCGTATTCAATTTTCCTGAAGGAGATACAGTTTCTGTGAATCTTCAGCAAACAAGCAGTTACTACGAATTAGTTCGTTTGTATGGCCGGGATAAGGTTTGGAGCGATAAAAGAACCTTTGGAGATATTATTTACCGACCGGTTGATAAAAGGGAAAACTATATTAAACGGTGTATTGCCATTCCGGGCGATTCCCTTCAGATTGTTAATGGAAAGGTTTATGTAAATGGGAAATCCCAGAAGGAAATACCGGGGATTCAGAATAAATACCTGATAAATACCAATGGTACAGCTATCAATAATACAACCTTAGAAAAACTTGATGTTACACGTTCCGAAATTGAAGAATCCGACGGACGTTACGTTATACCGCTTACCGCTGAACAGTTCAAAAAAATGGACGCCTTGAAATTTATTCAGTCAAAAGAGAGATCATTGTTTCCAACTGATTATAACGATCCGGCCCTCTTCCCCCACGATCCGAAATTCCCGTGGAATCTGGACAATTTCGGTCCGATCTGGATTCCCAAAAAAGGGGTGACGATTAACCTGTCAGTCGAAAATCTACCACTCTACAAAAGGATAATTGATATCTATGAAGAGAATGATCTGCAAGTTAAAGACGGTACTATCTTTATTAATGGGACTCCTGCTTCAACCTACACATTTAAAATGGATTATTTCTGGATGATGGGAGATAACCGGTATAACTCGGCGGACTCGAGGTATTGGGGATTTGTTCCCGAAGATCATGTTGTCGGAAAGGCATCTTTTGTGTGGCTTTCATTGGATAAAAACAAAAGTTTCCTTTCCAAAATCAGGTGGAACCGGTTTTTCATGGGTATATAATTTGTTTTTAAAGATCAGATGGAATAGCCAAGAGAAATATTCATTTCGGTTTGTGTCTTTTTAGTCATGGTTATTTCAGATAATGTTAAATCTCATATTTTCTGAAACATTTACCATCTAATACGTTATATATCTAAAATGTATGTTTACTTTCGCAACAGAGATGAGAACGAAACAAAAACAAGTTGAGTAACTTAATTTTGAAATGGAAATATAGACTTCTTTACTTCATGTTAAACATTTCATCTCTCAACGAATGCAAAGTAATTGATGATCGAATACTACTCGATGAGAATTGAATACTTTGTTTTAATTCATTTGGAATTAATTATTTAGGATATTGAATAATTAAATTTTGTAAATATATTTTACGAATTATAGTTATTAAAATTCGTATATTTGACTGTAAATATTGATAAAAAATATGGCATCGGATTGGCAAGTTTTGAAATCGCCACCTGTAATATTGGCAATCTTTCAATTGAAGTTCTCTCATTGTTCGGATGAGGCATTGGGCAAAATGATTGCTAATGACAGGAATATTAAATTGATTTATAAAAAAAGGCATATTAGTTATCATGCTGATATTAATTTTCCTGGTACATTGGTCCCGGGAGAATCTTCTTTTAAGGGAAATACGAAAGTAGAATCATATACCTACACTACTGAGGATAATTTGAGAAAGCTTAGAATCGAAAAGGACAGCATCGTAGTCGTAAATGAGGGTTCATACCTAGGCTGGGAAAATTTTAAGTTGGAAGTCATGGATTGTTTAAATCTACTTTCTGAACAATTAAAAGAGTGTTCTGTAAATAGAGTTTCTATTAGGTTTATCAATAAATTTACTTTCGATTCATTTGAGGATCCTTTAGATTATTTTTCTCAAATGATTTCTACCGAATCAGTATCTCGTTACCCACTTTTAAAATATTCCTTCAGGCTAAATGTGGTTATTCCTGATACAGATATTCAAGCAATAATCAATAATGCATCGGAACCAAATAATGAAGGAAAATCTGATTATTATTTAGATATAGATGTATTAAGCCATACCCTGATTAGTTTTGATTTATCATTAATATCTGACCAGATGGAAAATATAAGAGAAGTTAAGAATAATATTTTTTTCGATACCGTTAAACAGAAAACACTTGAATTATGCAACTAAATAATTTAAACAAAAGGAAGCTTTTCCCGCTTACACTTACTTGTGGACTAGTTGCTTCAACTTTTGCATTTTCATATGGTTCTTTAGGTAAAAATGATATAGACAGTACTATCTCGAATCCTGTAATTGAGAGTTTATCTCAACAATCAAATAATTATTTCTATTCTAGGCTATCAATGAAATCTCAATTTGAAAAGAGAGTAATCGCATGGAAAAGAAATACAATGTTTATGTCTTTTGCTGAACAAATTGTAAACGAACACAATTTTAAAGAAATTGTCACAATGGGTGAGGATGTTGTCCCGTTGATAATTGAGGAAATTAAAAAAGAACCTTCACCACTGGTGTGGTCTCTGAATATTATATTTGGCAAAACTATCTCTAACAATCCAAACACTACTATTGAACAGGCTTGTAAATTATGGACAAAAGCGCTGAGTTGATTAAAACAATTAAAAACGCATTTCCCGGACTGTCAAATGATGTCGCTTTTAGAATAACAAGTCCTTTAGACCGTCAATACAATTGCATTGCTTGGGCTTTTGATTTAAGTAAAAACAGGTGGATGCAATTTGATACCAGACCAAGGTTTGATGGTGTACATTATTGGTGGCCCAATGGCGTAACGGTTGGTCCCAGTGTCTTTGCGTATATTGAAGCATTTAAAACAAACGGGTATGAAATATGTGACAGTTGTAATATAGAAAAAGGATACGTAAAAATTGCTTTGTATGTCGAAAAAAGCACACAAAACTGCCTCCATGCAGCAAGACAAAAAATTGACGGAACTTGGATGAGCAAACTTGGACCAAATCACGATATTGTACATGGAACTCCATATTCACTTGTTGGGAATGCATATGGAGATGTGCATTGTTTTATGAAGAAACCTCGTCTGTAAAATTTACCCGAGTTGATGCGGAATTGCAATCTGCACCATAAAGATATGCGATTTGAAATCCCGGTTTAAACCAATAAATACAAAATTTCAAATAATAGGAATCTGCATCAGATTGTTAAAAACCTTATTTCCCTTAAATCAACCTCAGTAGAAAGCAAATCCCCCTTGATCTAAACCTTATTAATTTGCCTGTAAATCAATAAGTTTGAATATAGGTGGACTAACAGGGCTATTAAGGTTGGTCAAAATAAAGATGGTTTTATAAGCGAGAATTAATAACTCTCATTTTGAAGAAAAGCAGAAGCAATTTACAGTCTTTTGAGGTTGCACCCCTAATAGAATCAGGCGAAGAAGTAAGCGAATGTGAAGATTTAAACAAGGCCAGTGAGTTGGGCTTTCCCAAAAGCAGATGAGACAATCAGGAAATACTGTCAATAGAAAGTATTTAGAAATCAAACTTATAGGAGTAGTCAACCGATTACTCCTTTTCTTTTAAAAAGATCAATGAATCAAAAGGACCCAGGTTTAATTCACCAACGGCACCTATTGAATATTCCGAAGGATTTGAAATCCTCTTTGGCTAACAGGTTGCCCCAGAATTTGTGACTGTGCAGAAACAATTATTCATGAAGGTACGTATTAACACTAGTGAATAGCGTGAGACATAGAAGAAAACAATTGAATCCTAACTAATTAAGAGAATAGAACAAAAATGAAGAAGATATTTCTGCTGCTAATTATCCTTGTTATTATATTCGGATCCTGTATCAGTCAGGATCAACATTCAGGAGCGATGTACAAACCTAAGTGCACAGGTAAATATGTTAGCAGATGCAGGTGAAATTACACATTGTCAGGCAGAACCGGGACCAATAACGCCACTATTTCTAAATAGTAATTCACAGTTTTAGCCTACAGATTTGGTACCTATAATTCCTATTTCTTCTAAAAAGAATTAATTATCAAAAGGCGTAATTTCTTAGAGCGTTACCAGCGACAAAAATGAATCTTCTTGAGCCAGTTGGAATGATGCCAGGAAATAGAATCTTAAGTGTTCAGACAATCAGAATATCAAAAATAAAACCTCGGGTTAATGATCCGGAATTATTAAAGATTCTGTAGATTTACAGAGCTATACTAATTTCAAAAATGCCAGCCATGAGTTTAAATCAATTTATGAATGAAAACCTGGGGATCATAAAAGATGAAATCATCAAAAACATTCCTCGTCCTGAATTTGATTCTCATGAATTTATCAGGCATTTCGCAAAGAAATTTGAGATCCGCTATATCGAATTTCTAAGTTTCTATAAACTTGAGCCATTTAGAAACGTTCATGCGCAAATAGGACGGTTTTTAGCTGAGCACCAGGAGCAGTTAGAAATAAAAGATTTTGGAACTACCCAAAGTCCAAACATCTTTGGAATTGATTCAACCAATGAAAGGTGGGTTAAAACTGATCCGGGAAGTTCAGCCCAGATGGAACTTACTTTTAGACGGTTGAGGCTTGGTGGAAAGAAAGTCATACTTTGAAACCGGATTTCTTCGTAACAATTTTTATACCTGCCGGCCATCCAAAAGTTTTGAGTTCCTTTCAGCGTTGTAGTGATTGTTAGTTTTTTTAGGTGTACAAATACCGCTTGATATTACGTTTCGGTGTTTTATCAAATTCCTTATCGACCAGTATAATAGAGCTGAGCTGGGCAAATTTGGGGAGCTCCCTGTTTACTTGTTTGCAGTTTTCTGCCATGATTTCCTTCAAATGCTTTTCATCGGGTTTATCTTTCTCAATCCTTTCC
>JANXZJ010000064.1 GCA_025355585.1 Mariniphaga sp.
CTGAATTAACTGTCGAACATCCATGATATCTATCTTTTTTGCGGCCATTTCCCTGATTTAAGTTTTCAGAGATAAGATAGAAATCATTCCTTTAATTACGCCTCTGGCACAACTTCGACCGAAACACGTGGCACATCTTCGTCCGAAACAAAATCTTAGTGGCCAGAATCAAGTGGCACAACTTCGACCGAAACACGTGGCACATCTTCGACCGTTTTATCTAAGTTCATCAGACCTTTAAAAATCAAATTATATACGTATGAAACGAGCATGGTCTAACAAACACAAAATAGGATGTTTAAATTTTTCATGCTAGTTCCACACCGTCGACTCGAAATGAAAGAATAACAATATTTTAATACGGATTGAATATTAGCGCCTTACAAAAATTTAAGCGTGTGAAATCTTGATTACCCGAATTCATTACCCGGTCCTTTTAAAAATATGAACGTTGATTTATACCAAAGAATAAATATTTTAGAAGGGAAGTCGGTTCAAATGTAAAGGTTAGAAATTATTTTATTGAAATATATATAGCAGAAAAGTGAATGATTGATTCATTATCATTTTTAAAAAATAATCCCTGAGGGAAGTCAAAAATGGGATTTCATGGTTCAAATGGTTTTTTCAGCTCTTTATTTATAAAAATCAGAAAAGCCAGAGAGATAAATGTGGGCACCTGATATTGCCTGTGAGATGATTGGTAAAGTTAATATTGAGCATACCAAAATGAGAAAAACTATTCTTTCCCGTTGGGAGAATGATGAGTCATTAAGAAGAAAGTAATTTATATACAGGCCTGAATATTAGTTTTATAATAGATAATCTGATTGATTGTTAACCAAATAAATAAGAATTTATAATTCTTATTTAGACTATTTTTTTAAAAATAATACACATGATCGGAAAAATTTGAAACCTTTCCTGTGAAACTGCGTTGATATTGGTTCTTATAACGGACTTATTGCTTTTATATTTTTCCTACATGCATTTATAAAATTGAAAATTAATTAGATAAGTCAGTTATTTGCGTTGAATTAATTTTATAATATTTAAGCGATGATATCACATGGTTTAACTATTGTTATTAATGAACTGAAAAAACATCTGGAGGATGTTTACAGTGTTCC
Source organism: Mariniphaga sp. (assembly GCA_025355585.1). GTDB lineage: Bacteria > Bacteroidota > Bacteroidia > Bacteroidales > Prolixibacteraceae > JAAFHB01. The sequence goes on from JANXZJ010000064.1 coordinate 1,131, forward strand.
TTCGTCAGGTGATGTAGTTCAGCTTGGCAATCTGGCTGAAGGGATCACTTCCGGAGCCGGAAATGGAGGTATAGCCAGAGGTAAGATCATTTTTTCGGTTGTCAACATCAAAGAAGAGAAGACGCTTAAAAACCTCCCCAATTTTGTCAGGAACGAAACCACCCTTCGCACAACCTATGAGAATCCGCCAGTATTTTTGAATTTCCAGATCCTGATTACTGCTACCGATGCAGGTTATAGCAACGCATTATTGATGCTTTCGCGCGCCATCCGGTTTTTCCAGTCTAAGAATGTGTTCACTCAGGACGATGTTTCTCCTTCTTCTATCAGTACAAATGCGCCTCCTAATCCGCTAGACCGGCTTGAGTCCTTTAAAATAGTTTTTAATCTTTATTCTCCTACTATGGAGGAAGTTAACCATTTGTGGGGTACACTCGGAGGCAAGCAATACCCATTTGTAATCTACATGATGAGTATGGTCGATCTTAAATACAGGGCAGTTTACAATGAAAGCGGTCTCATTACCGAAATCGTCAATGAATTTTATCATAAAAACAATTCATGAAATGGCAGAACGAATCGTAAACGGATATAAGCGCCTTTTTGAAGTGCAATTGTTGCATCACTACTGGCTGGATGACGCATCTGTTCTGTTCGATACGCTGCCCGAAAGCAGAAAAAACAAATTATTGCTGGCGTATGATTCGCGCTCTTTTCTCGAGATTAAACCGACCCCATCTACAGCGAATAGACTCAAAGCATTCAGAGGAATTTTCAGAAATACAGCACCAGGTTTTATGGTTGCAGTTCCTAAAGACGTTGTAATTCCTGATACCGAATTATTTTCGTTTGTCATTACCATTACAGATGCCGATTTTTATAAATATACTTCTCTGACATTTATTAACAGAAAAATTTATGAACTCTACTACCAACCAGAAGATAAAATAGAAAGGTATAAGGAAAATGTTCCGGTATTTTCAAATCTGACAGGTGTTTCCCGCGGTGTTAATCCCGACAAGTTATTGTTTCTTTCAAGAGAAATTCCAGCCTCTGCAGTTACTGATAAAGTTGAATACCTGAATATTACGGGAAATGCATTGTTTCAACTGACAAGTAGTCAGCCGGGTGCAACCAAAGTGAACTTAAGCAACATCGCTGCAAATATGCCGGTTTTTGTTCATCAAAACGATTCGCCTGTCATTGTTCCGCTCGTTGGTTTAAGTGGAACTCCAGCAAAGGGGATTTTACTTTCAAGCGAAATTCCGGACAATGTATTTGGTCTTATAAACATTACCGCTACCAATCCTATTGATAATGATTTCAGTTGCACTTCAGCAGGAGTCGCAAAAATAGCATGTCCGGTTTTTCAAATCCGATTTAAAAACAGACTGGCTGTTTGGAAATATCTTAATAAAAATAACGGTTCACCGATTTCGGAAAGCAGTACGCCATTGCCTTTAACTTACAATGGAAACGCAGGCGTAAAAAAGAAACCAGGGGAATCGGGCATTAAGGTGCAATACGAGGGTAATGACCCTACAAAAAGAATTGAAAAAGTTTATACGGAAATATTTGAATGAGTAACCTTTTTTTCACTTTTAAAATAAATCAATATGGCAACATCGTACAAAACTCCCGGGGTTTATGTGGAAGAAATTCCAAAACTTCCGCCATCTGTAGCGCAGGTGGAAACTGCAATACCAGCTTTTATTGGCTATACAAAAATTGCCCTTCGAAACGGGAATGATTTAACGAATAAACCAACCCGTATTTCCTCACTGCTGGAATTTGTAAAATATTTTGGTGACGGATTTTCGAATCAGACTGTCAGTGTAAATTTGGATAGCAATAATTCGGTACTGAGCATTTCGAATACGCCGTCCTACCACTTGTTTAATTCCATGCAACTGTTTTTTAACAATGGTGGAGGTGACTGCTATATTATCTCTGTTGGTGCCTATAAATCAGCTGCTCCATATGCCGCTAAAAGCGATTTTATTTCAGCGGGCGTTGAAAAATGCTTTGAGATTTTATACAAATATGATGAACCTACCCTGATCGTAATCCCTGACGCGGTATTGTTAAGTGCGCCCGAATTTAAGGATATACAACAGACTTCCTTAAAAGTATGCGGTGATATGCAGGACCGGTTTGCCATTCTTGATATACTAAATGGAAATTCATCAAGGACTTACGACAATGCTGATGTGATTGATATTTTCAGGAATAATATAGGTACGAATAATCTTAAATATGGTGCCGTTTATTACCCCTGGATTAAAACCAGTTTGGCCGTAGATATTTCTTATTCTAAGATCACATTAAACAAGGGTGGTGCTACGACATTCAAAAATGTAATTACTGACAATCCTTTTGTTTCTCAGCTTGATAATTCAGTGGCCGATTTAACACAACGGATCAATCCTGCAGTCACCAAGCCCAATTTTGCTACAGCTCCTTTTAATGCAGCACCTTATGTGGATGTTTCAATGAAAGATGGTTATAATTTAATTCCGCTGACCAATACCAAAGACGAGTTAAAACTGAAAGCCAGCTGGATATGGAGTATGCTTGACAAGATGATATCAATGAATAGCACCTTGGTTGATCAGGACGTCAGTAATACGATTGATGGGATGACAACACGTGAGTTGCACACAGATAACATTAAAGCAGGTACTGTTCCGTCAACGATGTCAAATTTTGATGAGATAATGAGAGAGTTGAAATTACTCGATATCAGCTTCCCGGCTGGAGCAGCACCTAAAGCATTGGGGATATTCCCAGGTGCATTACCAGCAGGCTACCCCGCCTATCAACTCGCCGGTGTGGCAGTAGATCTCACCATCTATGGTGTTTTAAATGCCGGCACGGAAGAGGCTGATGCAGTGAAGAACATCCGCTCCCGTTTTAATGCCTTATTTGACAGGGTATATAACTCTATTGCAACGTTTAAAGCTGCCGTTGACTCGAGGGTTACAAACCTTGATCTGCAATTGCAAAATTCAAGTGCAATTTACGGTAACATTATAAATTATATTAAGGCAGAAGGGGTTTTATGTCCTCCATCCGGTGCCATCGCCGGTATATATGCAGCTGTAGATAACTCCAGAGGAGTATGGAAAGCACCTGCCAATATTAGCCTTGCATCGGTAAACGGCCCTGCGGTTAATATTACAAGTAACGAACAAGCTGCCTTAAATGTGGATGTAAATGCTGGTTTATCGGTCAATGTAATCAGGTCCTTTACCGGGAAAGGCACACTCGTATGGGGAGCACGTACTTTGGCCGGCAATGACAACGAGTGGCGATATATTAACGTACGACGTTTCTTTAACATGGTAGAAGAAAGCACCAAAAAAGCAACGGAAGGTTTTGTATTTGAACCCAACGATGCCAATACATGGGTAAAAGTGCAGGCAATGATTGAAAACTTTCTATCTACACTCTGGCGCCAGGGAGCTCTTCAAGGTATTAAACCGGAACATGCTTTTTATGTTGCTGTAGGACTGGGTAAAACGATGACAGCGCTTGATATTCTCGAAGGACGAATGATCATTGAGATTGGTATGGCAGCTGTTCGTCCGGCAGAATTTATCATCCTTCGGTTCTCTCACAAGATGGCCGAATCCTGATCAGAAATTCTTAACAAACAATTTAATTTTCATATCACTAAAAAATAAAAAGTTATGGCACAGCAATATCCTTTACCACGATATCATTATCAGGTCGACTGGGGCGGCGTTAAAATCAGTTTTACCGAAGTCACAGGAATGGATCAGCAGGTCGAAGTGATTGAATATAGGCACAGCGACAGCAAGGATTTCAGCAAAATCAAGATGCCGGGTATGCGTAAATTCAGCAACATTACCCTTAAGCGAGGTAAGTTTGAAGGTGACTTTGACTACAACAACTGGATCGATCAGATTTCAAATGACCGGGTTGGTGCCCGACGCGATGTTGTCGTAAGGCTGATGAACGAGAAACATGAACCCGTTGCAGTTTGGAAGGCAGTAAACTGTTTTCCGGTCAAGATCACAGCGCCCGACCTGAAATCAGATGCCAACGAAGTCGCCATCGAAACTTTGGAAATCGCACACGAAGGATTAAGCCTTGTTCGTTAGTCATGGCAGGTGCTACAACATATTATCCGCCATGGGGTTTCTACTATAAGGTAGAATTTGGGATCAGCAGTGATAGCAACGATGTCAGGTTTCAGTCTGTGTCAGGCTTATCGGTAGAATACGATTACGAAAACTTTAAGGAAGGAGGCGAAAATCGTTTTGAGCACAAATTACCTGTGCGTACCAAATATGCCGATATGGTCCTGAAACGCGGGATGGTGGTTGATTCAAAGGTCATTAATTGGTTTAATAAAGCTTTTCGTGACAGGGAATTTGAACCCACTGACATCAATGTAATCCTGATGAACGAAAAAGGAGAACCCTTGCGAACCTGGAAAGTGGCACATGCGATCCCTAAAAAATGGCTGGTTAGCGACCTGGTCTCGACTGAAAATGCGATTGTAATAGAAACCATGGAAATTACGTACCGTTATTTTACGGTACAGTAAAGCAATGAACAGATTACAATTGTGTACCGTGCGTAAAATTCCTTTTAATTATAAATGAAGGGTTTAGTAACTTTTATTATGCCAATCGAAATAAGAGAACTCCATATCAAGGTATCTGTCACATCTCCACAAGCCGGGCAGTCTGCCACGGGAGCCGGATCGTCCGGCGGCGGGAGCAATGATTCCGCGGGCATCAACAAAGAGGAAATAGTTGCAGCATGTGTTGAAAAAGTGATGGAAATACTTCACAATAAAACTGAAAGGTGATGGCTGACACAGGGAAACTTGAAAAAATGCTCATCCTGGCTTTCTCGGATTCGGAGAAAGCTGAAAACGGAGGTGTGAATGATGCTGATGATTCATTCGAAGCGCTCATCAATCCTGAAAGTTATACGCTTGCCTATAAATTAAAATTTTCGGCGGGCGGACAGGGTCAGGGAACGAGTGGTGCGCAGTTGAAGTATGAATACACAGAACCGGAGGAGATTACGTTCGATTTTCTGTTCGACAACACCGGCATTATTGATGGCAACCCAAGGGCAAACATATCAGACGACCTTAAAAAATTTAAGGATGTTTTGATTTCTTATAAAGGCGATTCACATGAGCCACGGCATTTTAAACTCGTGTGGGGCGAAAACTCCATCTTTAAAGGACGTGTCATCGAGTTGTCTATCAATCACAAAATGTTCAAATCAGATGGGACACCCATCCGTGCAATAGCTACTGTAAAATTCAAAAGCAGTATCGAAGAGCAAAAAAGGGCTGCCCGCGAAAACAGAAGTTCTCCCGACCTGACGCATATCCGGAAGGTAAAATACGGCGATACTTTGCCTTTAATGTGTTACCGTATTTACGGTGATCCAAAGTATTACCTCCAGGTAGCTGAAGTGAATGGCATCAGTAATTTTCGTCAGCTGATTCCCGGTAGCGATATATCTTTTCCACCTATTGTTAAAACTGTATAAGCCCCTTGCCAAACGATTCAAACATACCAACCCCTGCAACGCCCGATGTCTGTACATCGGCGATTCTGCTCGACGGAGTTCAGCTTCCGGGATCTTACCATGTGATATCGGTAAATGTAACCCGCGAGTTAAACCGGATTCCCGTTGCAGTTATCAATTTGCGTGATGGCGAAGCGTCCCAATCCACTTTCGAGGCCAGCAATTCCGACCTTTTTATTCCCGGGAAGAAAATTGAGATTAAATTGGGATACCGCTCACAGAATGACAGTGTGTTCAAGGGAATTATCGTCAGGCATAGTATCAAAGTGAGGAGTAGCGGGAGTCAATTGATCATCGAATGTCGCGATGAAGCTGTAAAAATGACAAGCGGAATCAAAAGCAAGTATTTCATTGACAAGAAAGACAGCGACATTATGGAGGAGTTGATTGGCACATACAGTCTTTCAAAAGATGTTGAAGCCACGGTTCCAAGTCTGAAAGAAGTGGTCCAATATGAATCGACCGATTGGGATTTTATACTGTGCCGTGCAGAGGCCAACGGTCAGGTTGTGATGGTTGAGGATGGAAAAATAATAGTTGCCAAACCTGTAACAGGAAGCACGTCAGTTGTCAGCGTGAAGTTTGGAACTACGTTGCTTGAGCTTGATGCCGAAATTGATGCTCGTATTCAGAGCAAAGGAATAGAAGCAAGCAGCTGGAATGCAACGGACCAGGAGGTAATAAAGGCCCAGGCGTCAGAACCAACTACTACGAATAACGGGAACCTTTTTGCTTCGGACCTGGCAAAGGTAATCGGTGGTGATCCGCTTGAAATTCAGCATGGGGGGAAACTCAGCACGCCTGAATTGCAAGTCTGGGCTGACGGACGTTTAATGAAAGAAAGGCTTGCCAGGATACGAGGCAGGGCAAAATTTCAGGGATTTGCTGGTGTATCGCCAGGAAAAGTAATTGAGGTGAACGGTATCGGAGAGCGTTTTGAGGGGAAAATGTATGTTTCCGGAGTACGACAGTCTGTGTCGGAAGGCAATTGGGAGACAGATGTACAATTAGGTTTGAACCCTGAATTGTTCTCCGAAACTTACAACCTCCGTCCGATGCCTGCTTCCGGACTATTACCCGCTGTAACAGGTTTGCAAACTGGTATTGTTACTGTTCTCGAAGGTGACCCCGATGGTGAAGACCGTATCAAAGTCCGGCTTCCAATGATCAGCACTTCAGATGATGGTATCTGGGCCCGTATTTCAACCCTGGATGCAGGGAAAGAAAGGGGAACTTTTTTCCGTCCGGAGATTGGTGATGAGGTAATTGTTGGATTTCTAAATGACGATCCGTGTCACCCGGTTGTGTTGGGAATGGTCCATAGCAGCGCAAAACCTGCTCCTGAACCACCGAAAGATGATAATCACCACAAAGGTTACGTGAGCCGTGAAAAAATGAAATTCAACTTCGATGATGAAAAGAAAATCATCACCCTTGAAACACCTGCAGGTAATAAAATGATGCTTTCGGAAGATGCAAAGGGGATTTCATTTGTCGATCAGAATGGTAACAAGATCACAATGGACGATAGCGGTATTGCAATTGAAAGCATTAAAGATGTGATAATTAAGGCAACAGGTGATGTAAAAATCGACGGTGTCAATATTACTGTCAAAGCATCCGCAGCCTTTAAAGCTGAAGGAACTGCCACTGCTGAAGTTTCGGGTGCAAATACAACCGTTAAGGGGAGTGCTGGCGCGATTATTCAGGGAGGAATGGTTCAGATAAATTAAAAAATTAGGATATGCCACCAGCAGCGCGTGTTTCGGATATGATTGTAAGTACAGCAACACAGGGTGTCCCAACTCCTATTATCCCACCCGGATGTCCTACGGTTTTAATCGGCGGACTTCCGGCGGCGAGAATGGGTGATTCGTGCGGGGTCGATTCCATTGTATTAGGATCGGCAACTGTATTGATTGGCGGAATGCCTGCTGCAAGGATCGGAGCCGTAACTGCCGGAGGAGGATCGGTTTTACCACCAGGCGCTCCGACCGTATTGATTGGGGGTTGAAAAGTGATAACGATTGAAGTGCCTTGAATAACAAGTAAGAATTATGGAACAAAACCTTTTATTTATTGGCCGTGGATGGTCGTTTCCAACGAACTTTAACCAGAACACGGGTAATGTGGAAATGCTTGAACAGGAAGCAGATATTGCTTCGAGTCTGGAAATTTTGTTGTCAACGGTTCGTGGTGAAAGGGTCATGTTACCTCAATATGGATGTAACCTCGATGAGTTGGTTTTCGAAAGTCTTGATACACGAATGAAAACGCTAATGACTGATAAAATTGAATCGGCCATTTTGTATCACGAGCCGCGTATTGAGCTTGAAAAAGTAATTTTAAACGATACCCAGGAACTGGAAGGTGTGATATTGATCGAGATCAATTATCGCGTTAAAACCACCAATTCGCGGTTCAATTTTGTCTTTCCTTTCTATAAATTGGAAGGAACAGATATCAATATTTCAACTTCTGTAAGTCTAATCACCTGATAATAAGCTTCTGTATGTCAAATTCGATAGACTGTAATAAGAATTCAGATCCTCTAAAACTGATCCGCGACGGAGCCAATCAGGAACAACGACTTTCGCCTGCGTTAGATCCAACATATGTGCCAGTTAACGAGCATGACGTTGCGAACGAAATGGTGTTTGCCCAGGCATTGTCGGAGTTTGTGAAATATTTCGACAGCAACAATACCGCGAATGGCAATTGGGCTCCATTTTTCGGCAAAGATCCTTCGCTCCGGCTGGCTGTGACGTCTATTCAGAATATTGAAGACTATAAAACCCAGATCAAGTCGTACTTCGACTTTTTAAATAACCTGGATAACGAATCAAAGGAACCTGAATTAATTAATAATCTGAGTTCTATTTACAGTTGTTTAGCCTCACTTGCCAGGCAACTTGATGGGTTGAAAGAGGGGCTTCCAGCCGAAATTGCACTGAAAGCGACATTAAAAAACCTTGTTCAAACCCAACTTGCACCGGCGCTGCAGCGACTGATTTCCTATCAGAAAGCAGGAATTGTTTTGGGAGTGGTAGCGGATGTTGCTCCGACAGTTAGTATGCAAATACTTGGTGTTTTGCCTGACACTTTTGATAAAGTGCTAACTTCCGGCTTTTCATCAGACTGGATCACTAATAGTTCAGCCGATTGGAATGCGTATGTTACATCCATAACACCGGAACCATCGGTTTATGGAGATCCGACAGGAAATCCACTAAATCCAACATTCGTTCGTACCAACCACATTGCCACCCATAATCTCTTTACCTCAATATCCGATCAGTTTCTGAAAGTATTTGCCCGGGTGATTGGAGAGGCGAGGCTTGCATTGGAGTTCACTTTTACCAACTGGGACAAACACAATCCGCATTACGCACTTTTTCTGAGCTTTCTAAGGTTAATGGAATATGCAAGAACTGAAGCGAATACGATTACGGGGCGGCACCTCGATTTTTATTACCGCGAAGTACTTCAATTGAAGGAAAAACCAGCCTTGCCTGCAAAGGCTCACCTGATCGTTGAATTAGCAAGGCAAGCCGCTTCGCATCAAATTAAGACGGGCGAACTTTTCAAAGCAGGGAAAGACGATAAAGGAATCGATGCATTCTTTGCCAATAACCGCGATCTGATTGCCAACCAGGCGAAAGTTACTTCCCTGAAAACTTTGTATCATCATGGAGATGAAGCTGTAGGTGAGGATGCAAATTCAAACAAACAATCGGGTCGGCTTTATGCGTCTCCAATTGCGAATTCCAGCGACGGACTTGGTGCCAAGTTAACCTCAGCTGATCTTTCCTGGCAGCCGTTTTACAACAAAACATACCAGGAAGGAGCTTTGAAGTCAATTAATATGCCGAAGGCAGAGGTTGGTTTTGCAATTGCCTCACACTATTTACTGATGGCGGAAGGGACCCGGACGATTACGCTTGAATTTACCATTTCAGGATTTCCAAAGAAATATAAAAAGGGATCGGAAAAGATTATTGCGGAATCAAAGAAAAAACGTAAAAATGCTCTGGAGGTAGCCTTATTTGAAGCTCAGCGAATTCGGATAAACAATATAGAGGAGAATCTAAAATGCCTGATTACCACTAAAAAAGGATGGCTCGAAAAAACACCAGGTACATTTACTTTGCTTGATGACGGCAGACTTCAGATCAAGGTAGAACTTTCGGGAGCCGATCCGGCTGTGAGACCTTACCTTTCAAAAGTCCATGGATACAGTTTTTCAACCGACCTACCGGTGCTTATGGTAAAATTAAAAAACGAGGATACCGATTCCTATATTTATGATGTTTTTCAGATGGTTGAAACCCAAAGTATTGACCTGACAGTTGAGGTTGATGCCTTGAAAACATTGGTGGTTTCCAATGATTTTGGTCCCGTGGATACTTCTAAACCATTTCAGCCATTTGGAGCTAATCCTATAGTGGAAAGCTCTTTGGTGATCGGATCAAAGGAAATATTTCAGAAAGCGCTCACATCAGCAACTATAAATGCAAACTGGCAAACTACTCCTACGGCCTATGGTAAATATCCCAATGTAGAAATTGATTATCTTAATTCCGGTGTCTGGACATCTTCCCAGATACCTAAGGTCGCAGTAGGGTCATCCTCTTTTGGTTTGAATAATAAATTGGATTCGCCAGTGATTGTTGCACCTGATCTGACTGTTGATGAATCGTTTACTACAAATTCAACGCATGGATTTGTTCGGTTGAAATTAGACAGCGATTTCGGGCAAAAAGAATACCTGAAGGCTTTGTTGGTTTATCTTGGTACAAAACCCACACCGTCCACAGATCCCCCTGCCGGACCTCCTGTCGGGCCATTTATGAATGGATTATCAATTCATTATACAGCCACCCAAACGATCGGTCTGAGTAGTTCAAACACAAAATTGTTTGACTCCCGTGAGGCTCAGTTTCTGCATATTTCTCCTTTTGGTTTTGCCGAACAGCATTCAGCAATCAGTAAGGATAAGAAAGTTTTTCTGCTGCCACAATTCGATTTTCAGCTGGGCGATGTCAAAAACGAATCTGAGGCCGAATTTTATATCGGCGTCACGGGTTTGCTCCCGCCGCAAAATCTTTCGCTTCTGTTTCAGGTAGCCGATGGCACCGCAAATCCGCTTGCTGTAAAACCAATACCTCATCTGCATTGGAGTTATCTGAATAATAATGAGTGGATTGCCTTTGAAAAGAAGGATGTTGAAGATCAGACAGGTGAACTGTTGAAATCAGGGATCGTTACACTTGCCTTTCCTGCCGATGCAACGAATTCCAATAATTTCCTGCCTTTTGGTGAATATTGGATCCGAATCGCAGTATGGAACAAAAGCGATGCTGTCTGCAATCTTATAATGGTCGCTGCCCAGGCACTTCAGGCAACTTTTGTTGACAAAGGGAATGACCCGGCTTTCGCTTCAAAGGTGTTACCCGCCGAAACAATTAGTAAGCTAAGTATCCCGGTCTCGGAGGTTAAAAAAATTACACAGCCTTTTGAATCTTTTGGTGGTCGCGGTGCTGAAATACCATCGGCATTTTACACCCGGGTGAGCGAGCGACTGCGTCATAAGAACCGGGCGGTGAGTTTATGGGATTATGAGCGGTTGGTACTGGAAGCCTTTCCTGAAATTTTCAGGGTAAAATGCCTGAATCACACGCAGTATGAGCCAAACGAAAGTGGAGAGGGAGTTTATAGGGAGCTTGCTCCGGGACATGTTACGGTTGTAACCGTTCCCAATAAGCAATTCCACAACCTGCGAGACCCTCTACGACCCTACACAAGTCTGGGAATGTTGACGGATATCGCTGAATTTATTGGCAATCGCGTTTCATGCTTTGTAAAATTGCATGTGGACAACCCGCAGTTTGAGGAAGTACGTGTAAATATGTCAGTGCGGTTTTACGATGGCTTCGACGAAACATTCTATACGAATACTTTACAGGAATCCATTTTGCGATTCCTGTCTCCATGGGCATTCCCTGAAGGTGGTAACCCAACCTTTGGCGGCAAGGTCTATAAATCAGTATTGATTGATTTTGTGGAAGAACTGCAGTATGTGGACTATGTTGCAGATGTTCAACTCTTCCACGATATTGCCGGGGTAAAGGGAACCATCGACCAAAATGAGATTGAAGGTTCATTGGCGGTCTCAATATTGGTATCCGTTCCGGCAAAACATCACCTGATCACAGTCATTAACCCATCAGAAGAAAAAATATCTTCTGACAAATGCAGCTGCGAGTCATGAATCAAAAACCTGTTTCCATAGAGAAAAAGCCCGATCTAAAGCCTGCGCAGGATTACTACCGCCTCAGGAAGGAAGGTGTTGGCTTCATTGAACAAATGGGTAGCCAGCAATGGACTGATTACAATACCCATGATCCCGGAATTACAATCCTTGAAGCACTTTGTTACGCCATCACCGATCTGGCTTACCGGACAGGAAAAGACATCAAGGATATTCTTACTCCGGATGAACCAGCAGTAGCTAAGAATCCTTTCCCGGACCAGGCCTTTTTCACTGCAAGGAAGATTTTAACGATCAATCCGTGGACACCCAATGATTTCCGCAGAATTCTGATCGACCTTGACGGGGTGCGCAACGCGTGGGTATTTTGTAAGGAATGTGCCTGTGATGCCGAGTATTATGCGTGGTGCGATGAAGATAAGCTGAACCTCTCGTTCACAGAACCTAAAAAAGCTGTGACTAATTTATTAAAGGTTACACCGCGCGGACTTTACGATATACTGCTTGAGCTGGAATCGGATCCGGAACTGGGTGATTTGAACGACCACAAAATCGAGCATACCTATACCGTTCATGACAATGACGGGAAACCGCATCCGGTCGTAATGGAATTGCGTTTTCCGGATTGGGAGCTCGAAAATAGTGCGGATTGGGAGCTCTTTAATCAAAGTAAAGATTCGTTATTTAAGCTCAAAATCCTTTACTTTGGAGCCGCAAAAACTTATGATGTAATTGCAGATCCGTTACTTAGTGATGACGATAAAGACGCCTATCTCAAAAGACAATGGCGTAATGTGTTCTATGCAGGATTTGAAGTTGAACTTTTGTCTTTCGGCAAAAAAATTGTGATCGACAATGTTACGATCCGCTTTTTAGGTGATACTACTGCTAAAAATGGAAGTAAAGTCAAGGCAATACAAACCATTCTTGAAGATGAAGGAAGTGCCGGAATAATAAGCCTTTACCGCAGGAAGCTGTTGAAAATCGCCGAAGTCGTAAAGATCTCAAAGGCACATTTGCAAATTCACCGTAATCTTGATGAAGACTTTTGTCGTGTAAACGGCGTTGGAATTGAGGATGTAGCGGTGTGTGCGGATGTTGAGGTAACTGCTGATGCCGACATCGAACGGGTTCAGGCCAGGATTTGGTTTGAAATTGAGAATTACTTTAATCCGCCTGTTTCCTTTTATTCCCTGGCAGAAATGATGGCTGAGAATGTGCCGGTTGAGGATATTTTTAACGGGCCTGAATTGAATAACGGGTTTATTAAATCCGTTGATCTGGAAAATGCAACGCTCAAAAAGGTGCTGCGTACCTCGGACATCATCAACCTTCTGATGGAAATAGAGGGTGTTATTGCTGTTAATAACCTGATGATTAGCAAATACGACGACCAGGGCAATATCGTAAAAGGTGCTGCCGATCCGGTGTGGATTGAAAAGAAGCTGAAATTTGATGAAAATAAATCAAGTGCATCGTGGCAGTTATATATCAAGGATTTGCATCAGCCACGTCTTTATCTGAACTTTTCGCGGTTTCTGTTTTATAAAAACGGGCTTCCTTTCCATCCGCGAATGGATGAAGCCAACGATACACTTACCCAATTACAAGGGGAAGCCGAACGTCCGAAATTCACGAACACACAAAATGATCTGCCGGTTCCCGGAGGAAAATTTGCAAATACAGAAGACTATTTTCCGGTACAGTACAGTTTGCCTGTTACTTATGGCGTAAATCCGGTTGGTTTACCATCGCATGTTTCGGATCAGCGACAGGCGGAAGCGAAACAACTGAAAGCCTACCTGCTGATTTACGAGCAATTACTTGGAAACGCTTTTGCACAGATAGCCAACGTTTCGGAATTATTCTCCCTCAATCCAGCTGTTGACAGAACCTATTTTGTAAAGGAATTTACGAAAGAGCTGATTGTTGGTTATGGTGAAATTACAAGCAGTTTACTCGACAAAGCTAAACTTGAAGGAATGGCCGAAACGCGTTCTCAGTTTTTGGATCGTAGGAACCGGTTCCTTAATCACCTGATGGCCCGTTTTGGGGAACAATTCAGTGAATATGCGTTGATGCTTACCAATCTGCAAGGGAAAACGGTTGCATCTGCGCACCTGATCGATGACAAAATCTCATTCCTGAAAAAGTATCCATTAATCAGTCATGACCGTGCCAGGGCATTCAACTATACCCAGAACTTATGCAACCCTGAAAATAACTCCGGTCTCGAAAAACGGATCACGCTTTTACTTGGTTACCCCGACCTCTCATTTGTCTGGAGTTTTTCGGGCAAAAAGGTGAGCCCTTTTACCCTTCAATATTCGCTTAACGATACTAACAATAGTACCTGGTTCAGCGGTTCCGTGAAAATTAAAGCTTCATCAGGAGATGCATCCAAAGAAGTAGCTTATAAATTGATCATCAAACAGATGCTGCAGGCAGATGCATACGAGGTAAAAGAAAAAGATGGAATGTTTAATCTGAACCTGAAAACCGATACAGGAGCATTATTAGGTTCCTCTCCACAAACTTTTGCAACAAATGGTGCTGCCATTGATGTTATGAATGAGTTATTGGCATGGAGCGCCAATGAGAAAGCCTTTGTGGTTGAGCACCTGTTGCTGAGACCGAAATTTCCAGGCGATGCCCTTTATCCGGCTTGCAGCGATGGCTCTTGTCAGACCTGCGGTGATGAAGATCCTTACTCTTTCAGGGTAACTTATGTGATGCCGGGGTGGACGGCACCTTTTAATATTAATTTAGATATGAGAAGATTCGCTGACCGCACCTTCAGGTACGAGCTTCCGTCGCATTTGCTGGGTAAAATCTGTTGGGTCGGGAATGATGGATTTATAGAAAATTCCTGCGATCCGGTGATCACCGATCTGGCTGATCAGTTGATGAAAAAGGGACTCACCCAAGGAGGAATCCGACCCTCGGAAACGGAAGCATGTGCCTGTTCCCTTGCAATTTACACCGCTTTTTCTAATATATTTAGCATCTGGTACGAAGATAAAACACTTAACTTTTTTCATGCGGATGCACTGAATGCACTTCTGGAAACAGTATTTTCAGTTTTGAAACCTGCCGGTATTTCCTGTTCAATCGTTATTGATTCATCACTTTGGGACGAGATCAAGAATACAATGATTCTCTATTTTAAGGATATTGTGCTAAACGGCTGGCAGTTCGAACGTTTTGAAGATGCCTGGTGTCAATGGCTGAAGGAAAATGCCAATTTTGATTGGACGGAAGAACGACTGCTTGAACATGTTGAGGCAATGCTTAAAGCAAACCTCAAGAACGATCTTCCATCGGCTAAATTCGACTTGTGTGCCTGTGCCACTCAAATTGTAAATGATTATGGGATATCATTTTATAAATGGATGAATCATAATTTTGAGGCTGGCCGTGAGTTCAAAGACTTCTCTAACTTTTCATCGCCGGCCGTTTCACTTTGTTCGGAGATACCTTATAAGACCGGTACCGCAGAAAAAATAGGAGACTTCCTTCAGGAAAAATACAAATCGTACAGGAAGGTTTCCTATCAACTTTGGAAAGTCGTCCATCTGCTGAGCAAATTAAAGAATACATATCCGGGCGCTACATTGCACGATTGTGACGATGGCAGCGACCAGAACCCGGTGCGTTTAGGGAGTACAGCACTGGGAAATTATCCCTTAAAAAGAAATGTAACACTGTAAATGATTTTCTATCAACTGATAAAAAGGATGTTTAATATAATTCAAAAACAGCATTTACCATGAAACCGATCCAAGATAAATATCCGATTTTCGAAGCCAACCAGGTGCTTACCAGCCGCCATCTGAATGAGGTATTCGATTACCTGAACGAGCAGGAACGACTTACGCGAGCCAATCTGATTGGTATTGGTATCGAATGTGGATTAGAGATCCGGCTCGAAACCAACGGCAGTGACCAGACGATTCACCTCTCCCGCGGATGTGGCGTGAGTTCTGCCGGTTATATTTTAATTGAGCCAGAGGATCTTGCTTTGGTTTCGTACCAGAAGTATACGCTTCCTCTTGATATTGATTATCCGCAGTTTAAGTATGAATCTTCCGGAAATTCTGTTCAATATCAGTTATGGGAGTTGTTTCCAAAGGGAGAACCAAATACGATTCTTTTGGGAGATGTAAATAACTTTCTCGACGATAAGGTGGTTATCCTGTTTTTGGAATTGAAAAATGAAGGGCTTCGGAATTGCAGTCCAAACAATTGCGACGACAAGGGCAATGAGGTGACAGCAACTGTATTGCCATTGCTTATTGGAAGGGATGACCTCGAAAAGATCATTGCCAAAGCAAATAAGTTAGGGACAGAATATACTGCTACCGATCTTGAATCGGCATTGCTTGTGCGCCTTAACCTGCCCGACTTGCGCCTGCCACGCTACAGCGTTCCAAATACAGCGCCGGTTTCGTCGAACGATGTACTTGCCGCCTTTCATGCTGTTTTTCAAAAGAATAAATTAGCAACCAATACGGGTGATGCGCTAACAGCTGCTTATAAGGCATTTATGCCACTTGTGAATGAAACATTCCAGACCGACCCATTTGCTGATTTCGATCAGAATTTTGGTTTTCTGGATGGCATACCAACTTCCACAAGCCAGGTGCGCTTTCTCCCCTACTATTTCGATTTTTTTGACGACCTGATTCAGGCATACGACGAGTTCCGGTGGAAAGCTGCCGGCCTGATGTGTGCCTGTTGTCCACCAGAAGATTTGTTTCCTCGTCACCTGATGCTTGGTTTGCCGGATCCCGGTTTGGTAGCTAATCCAGGAATTTACCGTCACGATTTTCTTTCATCACCTGCCATAAAGGGTTGCGAAGAACGCAAAGCAGAAGTGCTGCAGTTATTTAGCCGGCTTGTGGAAATGGTCAATAATTTCACGAATAATCCGACTCCTCCGGAATTTGCTAATCTGGAAGTTGCACGAAAGTTTATGCCGGTTCGGATCACACCAAGCAAACTTGCTGACGTTCCTATTTCGCAAAAGGCAATCCCTTATTATTACCTTCAAAATGGTGTTCCTCCCCTGTTCCAGTTGTGGAATGTCGAGAAAACACGTAGAAACCGGGCAAATCAGAACCTGAGTTTCCGATCGGACGAGTACGTTCCCAAGGCACCTTTTTTTGTGACCAATCCGCTTAATTACGATCTCGAACCTTATAACTTTCTTCGGATCGAAGGCCATTTGGGCAAGAAAGTGGAGAACGTAATGAACACGTTGATTGCATTTAAAAACGACAAACGGCTGCCAATCGAGATCATCGCATTACGCACCGGGGAATTCGATGCCCGCCAGACAGTTGATCTGAGTAAGGAGGTTTGCAGGTTCGAGGACCTCGAAGCCATTTACGATGCCTTCAGAGATCAGTTCATCAGCTCACTGGGTAAAACGCTGGCCTCATTTTATACCAGAAAAATCAGTAAAGTCGTTTCATTGGCCGATGATTTTAATGCATCACTTATCCATTCCATCAATCCGGATTTTAAAGTTGAACCTTCCACTTTCGGAGCGTTGCTCGAAACCTATTTTGCATCGCGTAGCAAATCGAAAACTGCCAAAACAGCTGTACTGAAAAGAGTTGCCGCGATTGACATTAAAGATGCCTTTATTGGTGAAAGTGCAGTTATTCAGGCTACAGCCTCCTACTCAGAGGTACTGCTTGATATTTGCAATTATCTTAAAGTCAGGTTACTTAGTGATTTTGATCTGACTGCCTTCCGTGATTTGTTTAACCGGCTTGAAGCATTAAATGCACAGTTTAAAACTCAAATCAATACCAATGATACAGAATGGAATAGCCTGTTCAACCTGCTCGAAGCAGTTCGATATGCAAATGAGATGGAAGCTTTCAGATCAATTGGCGAGGAGTACCGAAAGCGATTGATCGAAATCAAGAAACAACTTTTCCTTAGTAACTTTCTGCTTAAAAATCCGGGTATTCAGCACAAAGCCGGTGTTCCGATGGGCGGCACGTTTATTCTTGTTTACCACGATGACCCCACACCGATTCGCCTTCTGCCCAATTTAGCCGCCGGCATTGATTCTCTGAAGGCCAATTTCACGAAGGTGGGATTTGCTAACGATAGCAGCGAAACCATCACAAAGGCTTTCGAACGGCTACAGGTCAAGGGTGATACAGCACAGGTTGATCCTGACATACAATTGATTATTAGTGAAATGACGAAGCAGATTGTAAAACCTGATTTTGAAATAGGTAAAGGAATCCGCGTAAAAACTGCCGAAAAGATCATTGCTGAAACTGTAAACGAATTTGCTGACGGAACCGTTATTGCCGATTTCTACCTGCCTTATATTTGTTGTTCCGATTGTTCGCCCATCCAATATGTAATGGCCAAAGATCCGTTGAATTTTTCAGTCAATATCGGGTGCACAAATTCTGACAAAGGTGCCAAAGTAGTTGTAACTCCATGGGGAGGTACAGCTCCCTACAAGATCAAAATAAACGATGCAGATTTCAAGGATCAGGCGGCTGAACTCCTTTTGGCGACAGGAAAATACATGTTGATTTTGCGAGATTCTGAGGGGACACTCTCAGATTCGCAGCAAATCGAGATCGTTGCACCGTTAACATTGGGCAATCCAAATTTTGACTGCGGAGATGGCAATCAATACGTTGCGGTGATTGAAATAAGCGGTGGTACGCCTCCTTTTACTGCCAACAAGGGAAAAATCCTTAATGACAAAACTTTCTTTGCCGATGGTCTGCCAGGTGATACTGATATTGAGATCATCATTACCGACAGCCGGAAATGTTCGGCATCAGTGATTATCAATCATTCCTGTGTCCCCGATTTGACCTTCCAGACCAGTATCGGATGCCCTAACGCTGACGGAAATGCCCCGCTTACCATTAATGCCTCAGGGGGCAAACCGCCTTATGAAGTGCAAATTGGAAACGAAGCCTTTATTCCTGTAAACAACCCGCTTTCGTTGCAATCCGGAAAATACACGCTTGTTGTTCGAGATTCGGCCGGAACAGTAACTCCATCACAGGATATTGAAATTCCGGGACAAATCCTGATCAGTGAGCCAAATTATGATTGTGTGGGTGAAAACAACGAGTATGTCGCAGCATTCCGGATATCCGGTGGAATTCCGCCATACACTGCCCAACCGGGAAATGTGAAGGACATGAACTATTTCAGCGATCGGTTACCTGGCAATAAGGATATAGAAGTTGTTGTCACCGACAGCCGGAATTGTTCTGCATCCGTTGTTCTGAATAATTCGTGCGTGTCTGATCTCGCATTTAATACTACAATTGGCTGCACTTCAGCAAACAACGAAGCCATGGTTGAAATAATACCTTCAGGTGGTGTTCAACCTTATCAGTTCCAGGTAGGAACCAATCCTTTAACTCCTTTATCCGGTGCGGTAGCGCTGCCCCAGGGAAATTCTACGATTACGTTGTTTGATTCAGCCGGAGCTTCAATTCCAAAAGAGATTGTAATTCCAGCTATGCTCGATTTAAATATCGCCGAATACATCTGTGATAATACCTCAAAAACTTACCAGGCCAGGATACAGGTAATTGGCGGTACATCACCTTATAAATCTAAAACAGGTGAGGTAATTCCGGCAAACGAGTTTTTAACCAATCTGGTTCCTGACGGTCAACTTGCTGTTATTGAGGTTCTCGACAGTAATGGGTGTAGTCACAGCATCGAGGTAAACCATAAATGCGCGGAGCCTTGCAACCTGCCGTGCGAAGGTCAATCCAGAAAGTGTGCTTACCGGCTTTGGTTACAGCCAGTTTCCAAAGAATCGATCTATGAAGCTTACCGGCAGCTGAAAGATTTGAGGTTACGTTTTAACGGACAGAGCTTAACGCTTCCTTCAGCAACTACTTTGTTGCAAATCCCTGTTGATGCCCTTAACAACGATTTTGCTAATGTAATGGCCAAAACCATTGGGAGACTGAACGAAATCATTCAAAAAGTGCTTATTACAGCGTTGGGTGATGCAGGCAAAAACCGGCTTGTTCTTACTTACGAGCCAACTGAAAGCGATCCTTTTGGAATCCTTTGGATCGAGTATTTCGTTTGCGAAACGTTCAATCTTGAATTTGAATACGTGTTCGCAAAGGCATCGCAAAGTTTTGATCTTCGCTGGCGGTATACCAATGAAAAGGATGATTTTGGAAATCCTTTCAACGGAACGATTGCCGCAAACGTCGAATTGAATAAACAAACCCTCGTTCCCGCATTCGACTGTCGTGAACGCAACCAATGTAAGGGCAGCGATTATCTAAAATTGTGCACTGATTCAAATACCAAAGCTGATTTTAAAATCAACCAGTTGGATAACAATGTGTTTAACGTTACAAGTATCGCCAATGAAAACGTTGTTGCATGGGTTTGGGATGCAGTTGATACATCAGCCAAAGAACCATTTTATACAGGTGAAACTTTAGATATGACCATTCCTAAACCAACAGGAGTTGTGCGTTTAACCGTTATTAGTGATAAAGGTTGCTTTGCATTTGTTGAAAACAAGATCTTAAAATGACACATTTTATACGGCAGCAATATTTCGATGTTGAACTGAAAGGCTCAGAATCAGATGGTTTTGCATTGCAACATCACCTGTCGGATTTGTATTACGCTCAGTTGTTACCTGCAATCGAAAAAGCGTTGGATCAGTGCACGACTTCGGGGCAGCATTTTGTTATTGACCGCCTCGATATTGATGCCGGATCCATTGAACTTGAACGTATTGATCAGGATTTGGCACCCGTCGTTGCCAATGCATTGGCTCGTGATATAAGGGAAAAATCAGCTATACTCCAGGCTGATAATAAAGAACAGACCGATTCTTATATGATGGATTCTGAAGTGAATTTATGGGAAGTATTTATTCATTTCATTGCGAAAGGAAGTCTCCCATGGTCGTACAGCTTACCGTCGGGAAAAAGCCTTGAGGAAGTTATTTCAGAACTTTTGTTGAATGACGGAATAATAAACAGTAACCGGATTCTTGCTGACAGAATTGAGGTAAAGTTGAATTCCCCAAACGCTGCCAAACGACTTGAATTGCAGTTTTCTGAGCATTTTATCACTTTGCTTCGTCAAAAGATCTACCCGGTTCAGGTTGAATCTTTTGACCAATCCAGACAAGGGAATTTATGGGAGGTATTTATTCATTTTCTATTAAATGGCAACTTCCCGGGATTGTATAAATTGCCACCTGAGATAAGTCTGGAAGATGCACTTAATGATCTTCTTAACGAGGATGAGATCAAGACAAATCATCCGATACCAGTTGCGAAAATCGCGGACGTAGTTAAATCACCTTTTGCCGCTAACCGACTTGCTTTTCAATTTTCGGAGCAGTTTCTTCTAAAGCTGATTGAGCGAATTTCTCCGGATGCTTTAGCTGGACTGAAAAGCATTCTCAGGGTATCCGAAGACCTCTCTTTTGCTCCTGATCAGGCACGATTAATGCGAAAATTTGTTCTCGAAAAGACGATTTCGCAGATATTTTCTGGCAAATCCATTTCGAAAGTAGAAATTGCAAGGCAAGTAATCGATGAACTTCAAATCAGCACTGATTTGCATCCCCTTGTTTCTAAGGTTTTTGAACAAACCTGGCCCGAAATTAAAATGCCTGACAATGAGCTGTCAAACACAATAGAAAGGCTAATTCCTCTTGGTAAAAATTTAGAAACTAATATACTTCAAAGGGATCTATTCAATCTTGGTTCCAACCTGTCAGGAATGAATATACCTGAAAATACTGCTTATTCAACCGAAGTCCCGGCAATAGAAAAAATACTCCCAAATGAAACTACTGATGGTATTTACATAAACAATGCTGGTTTGATTCTTTTACATCCTTTCCTTCCGCGATTTTTCGAAACGTTGGGAATATCTAAAGAGGAAGAAATTCTACAACCGGAAAGAGCCCTGAGTTTACTTTACTATCTGACCACAGGGCAAACTAAAATTCCGGAGTATGAATTGGTTCTGCCAAAAATATTATGCGAATTTCCGCTTTTAATGCCTGTACCGGCAGATTTTAAAATTACAGAAAACGAAATAAATGAAGCCTCAGCATTACTTGAGGCTGTTATAAAACATTGGGAAGTTTTACGAAACACAACCCCGGATGGATTGCGTGGGACCTTCCTTTTAAGGCCGGGGAAACTTTCGCAGAAAGAGGACGGTGACTGGCTTTTACAAGTCGAGTCGCGTACTTTCGATGTATTACTGGAACATTTGCCCTGGGGTATTTCAATGATTAAGTTGCCATGGATGAAGAATATGCTTTGGGTTGAATGGAGTTTTTGAATTAAGAATCGATAACTTTTAAATGAAAGCGACTGCTGAAAAATCGTCTCATAGCACCTCGACTGCTGAACATCAGAAGTCGTCGCAACCTTTCTTTGCAAAGGCTGGTGGAGGAAGTTTTTTTGCACCGGTTTCATCAATTCAAACCAAACTGAATGTAAATAAACCGGGTGATAAATTCGAACAGGAAGCCGATAAAATGGCTGACAAAGTAATGCGAATGTCCGCACCGGCTCCGGCGGAAAAGGACGAAAAGATTCAGAGAGCCATTTTGCCAGAAGAAAAAGTACAAAAGGCGACTTTACCTGAAGAGAAGATACAGAAAGCAACTCTTCCTGAAGAGAAGGTGCAGAAAAAGGAGGAGGAAAAATTGCAGCGAAAAGGCGGCGATGGAACTCCTGCGGTTGCAACTGATACCCAATCGGCGATCCGAAGCAAAACCTCCGGCGGACAGCCTCTATCTTCCGAAGCGCGAAACTATATGGAACCCCGTTTTAATGCTGATTTTAGCAATGTTCGTATTCACAATGATCCTGAATCGGCAGGGTTAAGCAACCAGCTCAGTGCACGTGCTTTCACTTATCAAAACCATGTTTTCTTCTCACGCGATCAATACCAGCCCGGTACAGGTGAAGGCAAACAACTTCTTGCTCACGAGCTTACACATACGATTCAGCAGGGTCATGCCATACAACGCAGCCCGCAGGTGACCACCACCACTACCCCTTCTCCTATACAACGGCTTGGCATTCAGGACGCACTCGATTATTTTGCTGATAAAGCCAATTATCTTCCCGGTTTCCGGATGCTTACGATTTTGTTGGGTTTCAATCCCATCAATATGCGTTCAACCGACCGCAGTGCTGCCAATATTCTTCGTGCACTAATCGAATTGATACCTGGTGGACATTTTATCACACAAGCACTTGATAATCATGGTGTATTTACAAAGGCTGGAGCGTGGGTTGAACAACAGCTATCCACGCTTGGTGATATCGGTGCAGACATTGTTTCAGGCCTTCGGCGTTTTGTCGATTCATTAAGCTGGACAGATATCTTCGACCTCGGCGGTGTCTGGGATCGGGCTGTACGAATCTTTACCGATCCGATCCGACGGATTATTTCATTTTCCCAAAGTGTTGTAGCGGGCATACTTAAGTTGGTAAAAGATGCCATACTTAAACCTTTGGCTGCATTGGCCCAGGGAACAAGGGGTTACGACTTGCTCAAAGCGATATTGGGTGAAGATCCTATCACTGGTGAAGCTATACCTCGCAATGCCGACACGCTGATTGGTGGATTTATGAAACTGATCGGGCAGGAGGAGGTTTGGGAAAATATCAAAAAAGGGAATGCGATTGGACGTGCCTGGGCCTGGTTCCAGGGTGCACTTGCAGGTTTGATGGGTTTTGTACGTGCCATTCCGCGCAGGATTGTTGACACGATTTCGTCGCTTACTTTTCAGGATATCATTACTATAACCGGGGCTCTCAGTAAAATTATCGGCGCATTTGTCAATATCGCAACTGAATTTATAAGTTGGGGTCTCAGTCAGGTAATCAGCTTGGTAGAGATTCTTTTCTCGGTGGTTGCGCCAGGAGTGATGTCATATATCGCTAAAGCCAGAGCGGCTTTTACGACTATTCT
This sequence comes from Mariniphaga sp., assembly GCA_025355585.1. Classification (GTDB taxonomy): domain Bacteria; phylum Bacteroidota; class Bacteroidia; order Bacteroidales; family Prolixibacteraceae; genus JAAFHB01. Next base: position 24,985 of record JANXZJ010000064.1, read on the forward strand.
TAAAGATCCGGTTGGTTTTGTTGGGAATTTAGTACGTGCCGGTAAATTAGGGTTCGAAATGTTTGCCTCCAATATCCTCACACATTTGAAAACAGCACTTATCGGGTGGATTACCGGACCATTGGGTGAGGCAGGAGTTTATATTCCAAAGTCCTTTAGTCTGATTGAAATCGTCAAATTGGTTTTATCAGTTTTAGGACTTACCTGGCAAAATATCCGAAGTAAATTAGTGAAGATCATTCCTGAACCTGTGCTGGCAGGGTTGGAAAAGACAGCAAGTATTTTAGTTACGCTTGTCAGAGAAGGACCTGCCGCAGCATGGGAGGAGATTAAAACCGAATTGAGTGAATTGAAAGACCAGATGATCGCCAAAGTTACTGAAATGATTTCCACTGAAGTTGTAAAGGCAGCCATTATGAAACTGGTGAGTATGCTAAATCCTGCAGGCGCAGTTATTCAGGCTATTATCGCTATTTATAATACGGTTATGTTCTTTATTCAGAAGATCAACCAGATTGCCGCCGTGGTTGCATCGTTTATTGATTCAATTGCGTCCATTGCTGCAGGACAGATAGGTGCTGCAGCAAAAAGAGTGGAGCAAACAATGGCCAATACGCTGACAATTATTATTGCATTTTTAGCCAGGTTTGCCGGGCTGGGTAACATTCCGGAAAAGATCGTGGGAATTATCAACAAGGTCCGGCAGCCGATTGACAAGGGGCTGGATAAGATTGTGGGGTGGCTTGGGAATATGTTGAAGAAGATGGTTTCGTCAGTAACTCAGGTTGGCTTACCCGCGGATCCGAAAGAGCGGCTGAATTTAGGGATGCAAGCTGCACTGGAGGTGGTGAACAGGTTTTCCGGAAGGCGTGTTGGGCAATTGGTATTGAGGCCTTTGCTCGCAGCGGTTAAGCTAAGGTATGGGTTTCAGCTGTTAGAAGTGCTCGATAAAGGTGGTATTTGGGTCGTCAGGGGCATCGTAAACCCTACTGTCGAAACACCTTCGAATGCACAAGTGGGAGAAGGGCCGGCTGATGGCAACTCACCGAGACAGACAACGCAAAGCATTACCTGCGAAATTATTCAGCAGGGATCGGAAACCTGGAAAATTGCGCAGGGAGATTTACGCGTTTTGCCACAAGACCAGCGCCTTAGGGATGAGTCTTCACAAGTAAAGGTGTCGGGAGGAACCGGCGATGATGCCGGCCATTTGATCGGCAATTTATTCGGTGGTTCAGGTGGTGCGGAAAATCTGAGCCCGCAAAACTGGATTCAGAACAGGTATGGAACTTTCAGGATGCAAGAAAGACGTTGGCAGGGTCAGATTCTGAACGGAGCCCAGGTCTGGGCAAAAGTGATTGATAAATACCGTCAGGGCGAGGATCGGCCTTATGTGAGGGAGGTTGAGTCCAGATCAACGATTCAGGGCCAGGAAACAATTACAAACAAGCTTAAATTTGGTAATTTCCAAACCGCTCGCAGCCGCACTGCCAGAGATATTTCCCTCACTGTATCTACCCCGCAATCCAATAACTTAATCAGTGTAGATTTTCAAAAACGCCAACGAATTTAAGTTCAATGAAAACCAGAAAATCGAAATCATCTGCAACTCAAGTGAGAGCCAGCAATGATGTTCAGCCCTTTTTTCGGCCGACTCCCAACTTTGTTGCGCATGGTGGCGGAAGGGCGGGATCGTTGCGTATTGAAGGGCAAACGAGCGCAAATTTTTCGCATGCCCACACCTCTCAAAATGAAGTTGTAACACCAGCAACCGGCTGTGGACGCTGTGGCCGGGGAGCCCCATGCGTCGAAATAACAGGCGATCTGGTCTCTACATTTACAACAAATCCTGTTGTGACATTGCCAAATGTTTCTCAATTCCGCGGTCTAAACCAATGTCAGCAACAACGCGTACAGGATGGTATAGATAATGTTCTTTCCCCTCATGAAGATCGCCATGTGGCAATTTTCAGAACATACGATGGTACTTTAACAACCCCGTTTACATTTAAATTATGCCAAAATCAGGCTGTATTTAATCAAAGGTTAACGACAATGCACAACGGTGTAGAGCGACCTCGCAGAGCTCAGGCACAAGCAGATAGTCGTGCTCTTGACACGCCTCCATTCTTTTTTACAGTTGATTTAAGTAATTGTCCAGACTAATGAACAACAATAACACCAACCTCCAAATCGCTCAGGACTGGCTTCGCAATATCATTGCCGGGAGCCTTCAATTACATACCAGGCAAAGCGAAAGCTTTGAGGTCAGTTTACTCGACTTTTACAAATCGGAAACTGGGTTATCGAAATTCATTGAACAGTTTAACCCGAATTATGAGGAGTTTGTGATGATTCTTCTGACGATAGCACCGATGCTTCGCCCCGGGTTTTTCAATCAGATCATAGCCGAGTACTTGCCCGCGGGTGGCGAGTTTCCCGAGTTTGGAGGAGTGAAAGGTCAAAACCACCGCGACTTACTTCCTACCGGCGAAACCGCTCAATTTATTCTTGCCGGTGACGACCTCGAAAAGCGGCTCGATGTACAGCGCATATTAAGCAATGACCATTGGTTCTCGAAGAAACACATTCTATGGCTTGAGCATGTGCCTGATGGTGAGCCTTTAATGAGCGGGAGATTGGTTCTCGATCCCGAAATTGTGGAGCAACTAACCACTGGAACTGTCAGCAAACCCCGTTTTAGTATTGATTTTCCGGCGGAATACATCGAAACCGAAATGGAATGGGAGGACCTCGTACTTCATCCAAAAACCCTGCACCAGATTAAGGAAATAGAGCATTGGATTGCTCACAATCAAACCCTACTTCACGATTGGGGAATGAAAAAAAGGATAAAACCGGGATACCGTGCCTTGTTTTACGGACCTCCCGGCACAGGGAAGACCTTAACCGCAACATTGCTTGGTAAATACACTGGCAAAGATGTTTACCGGATTGATTTGTCACGGGTAATTTCAAAATACATTGGTGAAACAGAGAAAAACCTTTCTCACCTGTTTGATAAAGCGGTGGATAAAAACTGGATCCTGTTCTTCGATGAAGCCGATGCGCTTTTCGGTAAAAGGACAGATATCCGCGATGCGCACGATAAATACGCCAATCAGGAAGTTGCATACCTGTTGCAACGAATTGAATCTTACGACGGGCTTGTAATCCTGGCCACCAACCAGCGGGGCAATATTGACGATGCCTTTACCAGACGTTTTCAGGCAATTATTCATTTCCCAATGCCAGGAATCGAAGAGCGGGAAGAAATATGGAAAAAAGCATTCCCTCCTCAGATTGAGATAGCCACGGATATCAACTGGAATCAAATAGCAACCCGCTATGAACTTACTGGCGCAGGGATTATAAATGTAGCTCACTATTGTGCTGTAGAGGTACTTGCAATTAAGGTCTTTCGGCTAAGTCTTCAGCTGCTTGAAACAGCCATCATGCGGGAGTATATTAAGGAAGGCAAAGTTGTGTAGTATTGTTTCATACTTTGCAGTTAAAGAATCATCATCCTTCAACAGTGACGATCTAGTCAAAATTTAATCCTAATTGTCTTAACTTGTTTCATATCTTACGAATGCCCAATGACTGCTCTTGCTGGATTCAAAGTTATATTAATACAATATTTCTTAATGATGGCCGCAAAGTAGGATGTAATCATTTTTAAGTAGTAGATAAACAAGGAAATAATATAAGCGGCGGGAATGTTGAATTCTAAATATTGATTAAATATCTTCTTGTTTAAGTTTTTGTTTTATTATTTTTGATCCAGATAAGTTGCCAGGCTATTTATGGTCCTTCAATAATTAAACTACTAACATTCTAAAATTATGTATCTCAATCGAATTGCAGTCGTTGGAAGCAGTAATACCGACATGGTAATTAAGACCTCGAAATTGCCTGTTCCGGGCGAGACCATTTTGGGAGGAGAATTTTTCATGAATGCTGGTGGAAAAGGTGCGAACCAGGCGGTCGCTGCTGCACGATTGGGCGGAAATGTGACTTTTATTGCCAAAACCGGCGACGATGTATTTGGAAAGCAGACACGGCAATTATTTGCGAATGAAAATATCAACACCGATTACCTGGTCATGGATCCGGGACACCCTTCTGGGGTCGCTTTGATTACGGTGGATGCAAAAGGTGAGAATTGTATCGTAGTCGCGCCGGGATCAAACAATTATCTTCTTAATGACGATATTGATCAGGCACGTGACGAGATTCTCCGGTCTGAGATTGTGTTAATGCAACTTGAAATTCCCCTTGAAACGGTTGAATATGTTGCAAATATTGCTTTTGAGGCTGGTAAAAGGGTGATTCTGAATCCCGCGCCTGCCTTGCAGATCACCGATGAGCTTCTGGCTAAACTTTACATGATCACTCCCAACGAAACAGAGGCTGAACTGATCTCCGGCATAACTGTAAGAGATGTTGATTCAGCAACTTTGGCTGCCCGTAATCTTTATGATCGCGGTGTTAAAGTGGTCATCATCACCTTAGGGAGCAAAGGTGCGTTGCTTTTCACCGGCAAAGAAGCAAAACTGATTCAATCACCTAAAGTAAAGGCCATAGATACAACAGCCGCAGGAGATGTGTTTAACGGCGCGATTGCGGTCGCGATTTCTGAGGGTTTGGAACTCGGGAAAGCAGTGGAATTTGCCTGTAAAGCTGCAGCCATCTCCGTGACCAGAATGGGAGCACAGGCTTCGGCTCCCTTCAGGAAGGAAATAAAATAAATCAAAAAAATAAAATCAGTAACTTTTAAATCATTCAAGATGAGAGGAAACCTATTAAAATTATTTGTTCTGGTCTTTGCAAATGCAATTATTTCTTGCGGACAAAAAACTGAAAAAGCGATCACTGATGTACGATCCATCCCGACAGATGTGCTAAAAGATAAGATTGCCGGTGGCTGGGCAGGTAAGATGATTGGAGTAACCTACGGTGCTCCTACCGAGTTCAGGGCACTGACGAAAACTTTTGATGACACAATCAAATGGGTACCAGCTGATGTAAAAGGTTCCATATGGCAGGATGACCTCTACGTCCAGCTTACGTTTTTGGAGACCATGGATGAATTTGGAATTGAAGCACCAGCAAAGAAATTTCAGGAGCTTTTTGCCAAATCGGGTTACCAACTGTGGCACGCAAACGTACAGGCCCGTAAAAATTATTTTGATAGTATTTTCCCTCCTCAATCGGGTCACCCCGATTACAACCTTCATGCGGATGATATTGATTTTCAGATTGAAGCCGACTATATTGGATTTATGTGTCCCGGAATGCCCCAAACCGCCAATAAAATTGCCGATAAAATAGGCCATATTATGAATTACGGCGATGGCGTTTACGGTGGTGTTTTTGTTGGCGCCCTCTATTCTGAAGCTTATTTCGAAAGCAACATTCGTAAACTGGTTGATAAAGCGTTACTTTCAATTCCTTCTGAAAGCGATTATTCCAAAATTGTGAAGGATGTTATTATTTTACACAACCAATATCCAACCGATTGGCATGCAGCGTGGAAAGAATTGGAAGCGAAATGGGGAAGTGTTCATATTTGTGACGCTGGTGCAAAGTTTAATATTGATGCCAAACTGAATGGTGCCTATGTTGTGATGGGTTTACTTTATGGTGAAGGAGATCCACAGAAAACGCTCGAAATTACTACTCGTTGTGGTCAGGATTCAGATTGTAATCCGTCGAATGCAATGGCCGTTCTTGGTGTGATTAAAGGATTTAAGGGATTACCACAAGCATATAGAGAAGCCGTTCAGGCAATGGGTGATTCTCTTTTTATCAATACCAACTATTCTTTCAATAAGGCAGTTAACCAGACATTAAAATATGCAAAAGATCTTGCTGTACAAAATGGCGGTGCTGCAACAGACACTGAATTAAAGATTAAAGTACAGACTGCACAGTCTTTTGCGCTCGAAGTAGCTTTCCCTAAGCTGGTTTTTGATCGTAGTGCAAGCGTTTTTGAGAAAGGAGGATGGGATTTTAAAGGAAATTGGGCAACATATAAACCGAAAAATGCACAGGCGATGTTCAGCTCAAAAGCTGGAGATGAAGCCATATTTACATTTGAAGGGACAGGCGTTTCAATTGTCGGCAATTGGTTCAAAGACTGCGGTAAAGCGGATATTTTTGTCGATGGTGTAATGAAAAGAACGATTGACGGGTATTTTGGTTTTGCAAATCAGACCCATACCGACATGAATTTATACCATATCACCAACCTTCCGGAGGGAAAACATATTGTAAGGGTGGTGGTTAAAGGAGAGAAACGACCTGAGGCCACGGCAGCAAATCTTTACCTTTCCAAAGCGGTTGTATTCAAAACAGCCGATAAAAAAAACGAAAACTTTAAGTTTTCATTTCAAAAGTAATCCGGAATTAAAATGAAATAACCCCATTGCATTACGTGAGTATGGGATTCTTCCTTGCCCGGTTAAGTGATTTTCTATATTGCAACAATCTGAAATTTAATAAATTATTCAATGAATTTAAAATTGGTTCTTAGTTTATTGTCGTCGGTTTGCCTCTTGTTTTTAGTTGCTTGTCAACCACAGAAACCAATGCTTGTGGGACCTGTGAAAATCATTTTCGACAGCGATATGGGCCCTGATTACGATGATGTGGGTGCTTTAACGTTGTTGCATGCGTTTGCTGATAGCGGGAAAGCGGAGATTCTTGCCACAATGGCTTCCAACAAATATGATTTGGTGGCACCATGCCTCGATGTGATCAATACTTACTACGGACGTCCGGCTATTCCTGTCGGATCGCCAAAAACGCATGGCGTAAATATAGGATGCAGTCAGCATTGGACCGATTCCCTGGTAGCTAATTATCCCCATAAGATTGTTTCAGCATCTCAGGCTGAGGATGCTACGATTCTTTACAGGAGAATTCTGGCTTCGCAGCCAGATACATCCGTCGTAATTGTTACAGTCGGTTTTCTGACCAATCTGAATGACTTGTTGCTTTCACAACCCGATTCCATTTCTCCATTAAACGGGAATGACCTGGTCATTAAAAAGGTTAAGAGATTGGTGTCGATGGCAGGTATATTTCCTGAAGGGTCGGAATTTAATGTAAGGGAAGATTCAACCTCGTCAAAATATGTTTTTGATCACTGGCCTACACGGCTTGTTTTGAGCGGATTTGAGATTGGAAATAAAATACTAACCGGAAAGAAGTTGATAAGCAGCAATTTGAAAAGTCCGTCAAGAATGGCTTTTGGCATAGCAATTCCGTTATCGGAGGCAGATAAAAACGGACGTCAAAGCTGGGATCAGACAGCCGTTTTAACTGCAGTAAAAGGCGCATCATTTGCTTTTAATGAAGTGAAGGGGCAGATTCTGGTTGATCCTTCTGGATTCAACCATTGGAAAAACAGAAAAGATGGATTACACACTTATCTCGTCTTTAAAAAGTCGCCCGAAGCGCTTTCTGAACTGATTGAGAGCTATATGATGCATGAACCGGTAGCTAAAAAATAAAATACCTTTAATATTCAATATCAAACTAACAACTAAAAACATGTACATTGTTGAAAGTTATTCAGTTGCCGTAATCCTTACCGTGATTACGATGTTGTGTTGGGGATCGTGGGCCAATACCCAGAAGCTGGCAGCAAAGACCTGGCGTTTCGAATTGTTTTATTGGGATTACGTCCTTGGGATTCTCCTTTTTTCGTTGATCCTGGGTTTTTCATTGGGAAGTACTGGAAGCATCGGGATGGGTTTTGTCGAAAATCTAAAGCAGGCACAGTGGTCAAGCGTCTCAAGTGCATTGGCTGGCGGAGTAATCTTTAACCTTGCCAATATCCTGATCGTTGCCGCCATTGCTATTGCCGGAATGTCAGTCGCATTCCCGGTTGGAATTGGCATTGCGTTGGTACTGGGTGTAATCATCAACTATTTTGCAGCGCCACAGGGAAATGCACTTCAGTTGTTCGGCGGAGTGTCATTGGTTACCATCGCTATTATACTTGATGCACTGGCTTATCGCAAAAAAGCAGCACAAAACCAGAAGGTTCCTACCAATGGGATCGTTCTTTCTGTTGTTGGCGGTGTTTTAATGGCGTTGTTCTATCGTTTTGTGGCCAGCTCAATGGCAACAAATCTGGCAAACCCCGAAGCGGGCATGTTGACACCCTACACGGCTGTTTTTATCTTTGCAATTGGAATTTTAATCAGCAATTTCCTGTTTAATACCATATTGATGAAGAAACCATTCGAAGGAACACCAGTCACTTATTCTCAATATTTTAAGGGAAGTTTTAAAGAACATCTCACAGGTATTTTAGGTGGAATGATCTGGTGCATTGGGATGTCACTAAGTATTATTGCTGCCGGTAAAGCCGGATTTGCGATCTCATACGGGTTGGGTCAGGGCGCAACATTAATTGCAGCACTATGGGGCGTATTCATCTGGAAGGAATTTAAGAACGCTCCTAAAGGGGTGAATACGTTGTTGACAATGATGTTCTTACTCTTTGTGGGTGGCCTTGGATTGATTATTTTGGCTGGAAGTTAATTGTAATTTGGTTTACAAAACCGGGTTGCGTAAGTTTGAGGGTTCAACCAAACTATTTTCATTATGAGGTTTTTGTTGCCCGTTTTGGCGTTTCATCTTTTTGTTGTTTTCAGCTCCTTCGGGGTTGAGGTGAAGACTTTCAGTCCTGATAAGAAGAACCTGGTACTCGTTAAACTGAACCCTGAGAAGGACAATTCACTGTTTTATTCGGTTGCAAATCAGGAAAATATTATCATTGCAGATTCACCGCTTGGAATGACTTTCGAAAATCAGGAGCCATTTCAGGCCGGACTGCAGATCGTTTCTGCACAAAAGAAAGAAGTTAACGAGCCATGGAAACCTGTTTATGGAGAGCGAAACCAATATTCCAATCATTATAACGAGACCTCCATCAATCTTAAAACGGTTAAAAAACCGTTCAGAAGCTTTTCAGTTATTGTCAGGGCATATAATGAAGGAGTTGCCTTCCGTTATATTGTTCCGACTGATCATCCGCTGACCATTACAAGCGAGTTGACAGGTTTTCAGTTTAAAAAGGATTACACGTCGTGGATTGCAGGAAAGGCGCAGGCAAAATATCTGAAAGGAACGGTTAGCAAAACCGGCAAAGGATGCGAACGACCATACGTGATCGAAATAGCCGAAAACAAATATATTGCGCTTGGTGAAGCTGCCCTTACCGATCATGCAAGGATGAAATTCGACCGGTCGGAAAAAAATTCGCTGTTGTTATTGGCCGCCCTCGACAGCAAAGTGGTGTATAAATCATCCTTCACAACACCCTGGCGGTATGTAATGATTGCTGATTCGCCGGGCAAATTACTCGAGCAAAATAGTTTTATCTTCAATCTGAATGAACCATCATCAATTCAGAATACTTCATGGATTAAACCCGGTAAAGTAATCCGCGAAGTAACGCTTACAACCGAAGGGGGGAAAGCGTGCATCGATTTTGCGGCACGTCACAATATTTCGTATTTTGAATTTGATGCTGGCTGGTATGGACCTGAGAATAATACGGCATCTGATGCCACCACGGTTACTGTCGATCCTGCACGTTCTCCGGGACCGCTGGCATTACAGGAGGTTATTCAGTATGGCAAACAAAAGGGCGTCGGAATCATTCTGTATGTGAATCAGAAAGCATTATCGAAACAGCTTGATACGATCCTTCCGCTTTTTCAATCGTGGGGAATAAAAGGTGTTAAATATGGTTTTGTCGATGTTGGGTCACAAGATAATACGGTATGGCTTCATCAGGCAATCCGCAAGGCGGCAGACCATCAGATCATGCTCGATATTCACGACGAATACCGGCCTACTGGTTATTCGCGTACATATCCAAATCTCCTGACGCAGGAAGGAATTAGAGGCGACGAAGAGAGTCCTGAGAACCAACATGTATTGATTACAATGTTCACGCGGATGCTTGCTGGTGCCGGTGATCACACGAACTGTTACTTTGCCCCTCGTGTGGAGGAGAAAATGGGTTCGCATGTTTCTCAAATGGCCAAGGCAATCTGCATCTACAGTCCATGGCAGTTCCTTTACTGGTACGATCGTCCCGAAAATTCGCCTCGCAATAAAGGTGTTGCGGGCCCGACAGTTCCGGTGATTTCAGAGATTCCTGATCTTTCATTTTACGATAGTTTACCTACTATCTGGGATGACACCAAAGTTTTGGAAGGAAAGATCGGGGAATTTGGAACGATTGCACGGAAAAACGGAGACTTTTGGTTTGTCGGATCATTGACCGATCAGCCAAGGAACTTGTCAATCAGCATGAATTTCCTGGAAAAAGGTGCAAAATACGAGGCAACCATCTACGCCGATGATTCTACAATGAATACGCCGACGAAAGTGAAAATCACGAAACAGTCAGTAACATCGTCCAGTCTACTTTCTTTTGATTTAAAAGCTAAAAACGGTTTGGCGATTGTTCTGAAAAAGGCTCAATGACTACCGTAACTTTCGTTCACAGATTTTTAAAATGATAAACTTAGATGATTAATCATGGCATACAGTAACTCCAAGTTCTTCGAGTTCGCGAATCTGGGTGATTGGTACTTTATTGCCTGAAATATTGCATGTTTCAAGTTCCGGCAGATCATATAGCGGCGATATATCATCAATCTGGTTATTTGAAAGGTCGACGGTCTTAAGTTTCAGAAGATTACTTAAAGCATCAATATAGCCAATTTTATTATCAGAAAGATTCAAGTCTTCTATCGAAGATAGACCAAACAGTGGGGAAATATCTGTGATTGAATTCAACGATAAGTCAACCGTTACTGCATTGGTGCAGTATTCAATTCCATCAAGATCGTCGATTTCGCTTTCCATCAGTTCAATCTCATCCCAGTCTTCAAAATACCATGATGGAATTTCAGTTGTTGTATTACCATAGTTTCTGATCTTTACTGCTTCATAAAAGGAGTAATCAGATTTCGATACTTTGGTCTTTCGTGTTGAATGTTTTGGTGGTGCAGCATCGGTGAAATAACTGAAGCCGGTGGTATCTGCATCCCATTCGTATTCGACGGAGTAGTCGATATCTTCGTAATTATCCAGAATCTTCGAAATCTCCTCAATATCCTGTATAACAAGAACATGCTCCAGCCGAAGGAGCCTCGTATGATTTTTTGAAGCTAAATAATGTTCCAGTTCATTGTGATAGTATTGAATTCTGTCGGGATGGTAAAGCATGATCAGTTTCGAAAAGCCCTTTTTATCTTCGCCGATCTCAATTGTTACCCATTCAGTAATCATTCCGGCAATCTTCTTCAACTGATCGTATTGTTTTTCTGTATAAAGCCTGATCAGGTTGCGCGAAATTTTATTCAGGTTTGCCTCCGTATAGGCTTCCTTCAATTGTTGATGCAGTAGGTTGTATTCCTTTGTTGACATCTCTTTTTAAATGTGTTTTTTGAAACATGTTCCTCTTTGCGTGGAAATCAATCATTGGATTGTTTATTGGAAGTAAAGATACCAGGTATTCTTCATTTCGGAAAACCATTTGAACAGGAATAAGCTGGTTCATTCTGAAGAATACTTTAGCGTATATTAAAAAGCTTCAGTAGTTTTGTGTGATTAAAGTTAAAACTCATCAGATGGCTAAAGCAGAAGAATATTCACGGTCAGATCACGAGCTGTTTGCCGTTAAAGTGATTGAGAATGTTGAAATTTCGCCGGATGTCTTTCTTATTTCCTGGCGGCAAATCGGGGTATTTATTCCTGGGCAGGTTGTGAAAGTCGCTGTTAACCGGTTGCAACCACCACGCATCTACAGCGTTTGCTGCGGCAACATCGAAGAAAAAATCAATATACTTTTCAACATAAAGGAGGATGGATACCTTACTCCGAAACTGGCAGCAGCTATTCCGGGTGATGAACTGTTAGTTTCAAAACCCTATGGCAGCTTTCGTGGAGATCATTCGCCTGCCTTCTGGATTGCCACAGGCACCGGTATTGCACCATTTTACAGCATGTTCCAGTCGGGATTGTCCGATCATAAGATTTTGATTCACGGAGCCAGAACGCTCAATCAGTTTCATTTCGAAGACGAATTGGAATGGGCCATGGGAGATAATTATATACGGTGTTGTTCCAGGGAATCGTCGTGCAATGTCTTTCCCGGACGGATCACCAACTATCTTTTAGAGACGAATCATTTCCCAAAAGATTATAAATACTACCTTTGCGGCAAATCGTTGATGGTGGTCGAAGTGCGTGATCTTTTGATATCCAAAGGAATACCGTATGAAAATATTTTCGCCGAGATCTATTTTTAAGCCGTCAGCAATTCAAATTCAAAATATTTTCAATTATAAAACGGAGTGGAGATGAAGGATCAACTTTTTGGTAAAGATTTAAACGAGTTACAGGAGATCAGTTTGGCGCTTGGATTGCCCAAATTTACAGGAAAGCAACTGGCAGACTGGCTCTACAAGAAGGAGATCAGCACCATTGATGAGATGAGTAATCTCTCGAAGAATGCAAGAGAACTGCTCAACGAAAAGTACGAGTTTGGAATTTCTGCACCATCTAAAGTGCAGGTAAGTCTCGACGGAACAAAGAAGTACCTCTTCCCGACATCACAAAATAAGTTTATCGAAACGGCAATGATTCCCGATGATGATCGCAAAACCGTATGCGTTTCGACACAGGTGGGATGCAAAATGGGTTGTCTCTTCTGCATGACCGGCAAACAAGGATTTCAGGGTCAGTTAACAGCCGGCGAGATTGTAAATCAGATCCGAAGTATCAAAGAATATGGAGATGTTTCAAACATTGTTTATATGGGAATGGGTGAACCGTTCGACAACCTGGATTCAGTACTGAAGAGTCTCGATATTCTAACTTCCGAATGGGGTTACGCGATGAGTCCACGTCGTATTACGGTCTCTTCAATCGGTATTATTCCGGCAATGGTGCGGTTTTTGAATGAAAGTGAAGCTCATTTGGCCATCAGTCTTCACACACCTTTCGACGAAGAGCGCCGGAAATTAATGCCTGTTCAGATTGCCTATCCAATTGCCGATGTTGTACACGAAATAAGGGGATGGGACTTTGGCCGTCAACGCCGTGTGTCATTCGAATATATTTTATTTAAAGGATTGAACGATACACCGCTTCATATCCGCGAATTGGTGAAATTGTTATCCGGTATCCGATGCCGGATTAACCTGATCCGTTTCCATCCGGTACCAGGCACTCCACTTGAGAGTCCCGATGAAGAGACAATTAACAATTTCAGGGATCAATTGAATGACAAAGACATTATTGCAACAGTTCGTGCTTCACGCGGCCAGGATATTTATGCTGCCTGCGGGTTACTATCTACAAAGGAATTGATCAGCAAGGAAGTTTAAGCGTTAATTACAATTCACAATAAGAAATCTATTCCCGCCTTTGCCGCCTGCAAATGTTGATCTTGTCTTTTAATGTTGTATAAGCGCCCGTCTTTTACAAATCGGGCACCTGTTTGTTTGAAATGAAATGGAATCTTCTTTTCGCTGCATTGGGTCCGGATGTGATAAACCCAATCATAATTGCAAATACGGGCTTCATTACCTGACTCACCCCCTGCAATCACGTTTTCGATGGAAGGTGTTAACCATTTGACAAGGTTTATCTTCCCCAGCAAAGGCTCGCAGATGATTATTTTATGCCTGATCGGCAGTTTTAGAAAGATAGGCAATCGAAAATTGGCTCTGTCCTGGTTTTCACACGTAGATCCGATTGTTACATTCGCATAACCGTCGCCCCAATCAGACGGAAGATTCACTTCAAACCGGTCGATGCGTTTTGTAATGATCAGAAAATGCAAATCGCTCCGGTATTTAATCATCCGCCACGCATCAATCCGCCAGTTATCTGCTTCTTCCAGGAAAAAGTCGGAAGAAAAGCAGGTATAGATCGTTTCGCCCGGCGTTAGTTTATAATTGCCATTGCGCGTTTTCTTTACTGGCAAATTATACGCTGCAGTTTTTGTTATTGCCGAAGCATCTCTGTCGAATTTCTCATCGATGCGGTATACATAGCAATTCTGACAGCCGGCACTTATTTTTCGGCAACCATGCCATGGATTCCATTGGGCCATTGGTCAAGTATTTATATTCAGATAATTAATAAGTTATCTGAATATTTTGTTTATTTAAAAAACGATTTCGACAGCAGTTTTACCGCTTCTCTAAGCTCGCGTTTTTAAAGCTCGAGATATCAATTAACCCCTGCGTGTCGTCGTCGAAGCTGATAATGATGCTGTCACCCGCAAACGTAACCGGAAGTTCGTTCGAGATTTGCGAAGAACCAATGAAAATATTCTCTTTTCCTTCTACGGTGAAATAATAGAAGCTGTTCCCGTTTTTAATATCCGAATTGATACGCACCACTACCGAATTCAGGATTTGTTTTTTCGTTGCGCTTTTGGGATTGATTTTATTACCGGCCATGTTATAAGCATTTTTGTAGGCCATCAGTGTCTCTGTTAGTGTATTTCCGACGCCCACAATTGTATAATCTTCAATGGCTACCATCGCAAACATTTTTACCAGACCACCATCATCTTTTAACGTCATCACATATGTGGGGATGTTATTGATATTATAAGGAATCGGTGTTGAGGCAGAAAAACGCTTCTCCTGCACTTTTCCGCGAGCCGATTTCTGCGCTGCAAACTCAGTTGCGCCACTTTGTTTGTACCAGATTGTCTTTTTTGTTCGCGTATCGACCAAAACAAACCCGACTGTGGCTTCGTCAGCACCAACCGAGGTAAGCCCCGTGTACCAGTAAGATTTATTATCCTCTCCATAGACCAATGTAACTCCCTGTGTGATCTGTAATTTGTTCTCATTCGAGAAGTTCCAGTATCCTTTCACGAAATTTCCCCAGTCGTTGAGCTGATTTTCGATGAATTTATCAGGCTGTATACGATCGACCCATGCCGGCGTATTTACGATGCTGTATTCAACACACTTGCCGGTCTCAGTATTAACCAATACCACCCCTACAGCATCTTCGCCATAAAATCCAATTGTCTTTTTGTATTTGGTTACCACCCAATAGGGTACGCCGTCATCATCAATTTCAAAACTATAGTCGGTGAGGCCAACATTATAAAAGCCGCTCAGGTAAAGATGACGTTCGAGATAGTCATTAAAAAAGCCTTCGGGCTGATATTTGATCCGCACTTTCTTCCCGCCGACCTCCTGAACGAGTTTCACATCGCGTTCGTTCGAAGCATTCACCATGACGTAACCATTTGTCCCTTCACTGTTCATATTCCATTTGAAAAATCCTGAATGCAACAGTGGTGCCACCCAATAAAGATCATTTTTTACTTTTTGAATGTTGAATTCGCCGAGGCGAACCTGGCTTCCAAGGGCAGGTTGTGCTCCAAGCACCTTATCGCCCAGGATATTGGCGAGCGATTGATCAACAACCCTCACTTTTTCCATTGAGATAGGTGCCATATGTGTTGATAAGTTCTCTCCAATCTCAACTGTGCCAATTAAATTGCGGTAGGCCGAAGTTCGCAGCAGGGGCCACGATGTTAAAGTTGGCAAAACGGCCGAATAAATTAATAACACAATCAATATAGTCACAGGTACCTTAATATTTCCCTGCGGTTTAAACTGAAAGGTCTGTGCACCCTGGTTATTATAAATCGGTGTTGCCTTCATATTTAATACAATCCACAAAAAGATCATGGCAGCAATCATTGCAGGCAAACCCCAGAATCCATAAGCAATAACAGGCATACCCGAATAGAGCATCGCAATAGCGGCAATGGCAATAATGATCAGTCTCGATATTTTATTCATTTTCAGTGATTATTTAGAGGTCTTGTTTATCGGATTTATGTTTGTATGAATGACAAATATAATGCTTTTTGGGGGGTGAAATCAGGGAGAAGTCTATTTAATTTATATGTTCACTTTTCGAGAATCGGTTTGAATATTTATGCACCCAAACTACTTAAGTGTAGTGAATTAAACAATGTCGTATTTCTTGAATTGAGACGATGGATAAATCTATTTTCCTTCTTTGCGAACTCAGCGTCTTTGCGTGAACCTATAAACAAAGTCACGCAATGACGCTAAAGACTGCAAAGAAAAAATACGACATTATATATTGGCCATTACTTATTTCTCTTTAACCATATTAAATCTCCATTCATCTACTTTTTTGACGGGTTCACCGATATTCTTTTCGTAGTTGTAAGCCTGAAACTTACTTTTGACCAAAAATTAAGAAACATTTAACATTCAGGAAACGATCCGAGTGTAAAATGTTTCCTTTCTTTGCAGCCGGATAAATTTGATACGGTATAAACGATGAATGAAGAATTAAACGCCCTTAATGCACAATTCGAACCGATGCTTGAACAAATCAAGGAATTGTTTTTTGAATTTGGTATCAAGAATCTGAACATGGACGATATCAGCCGAAAGCTTGGTATTTCGAAAAAAACACTTTACAGGTATGTCAAAAGCAAAGAGGATTTGATTGCGAAGTTATTTGAATATGAGGAAATTAAAGGAAATGCATATACAAAAGAAAATGAGAATTTGAATGTAAATGCGATTGAAAAGCTTTTTAAAGCCAGCCTGATGGTCTATGAAGAGATGAAGCGTTTTAATCCGATGATCATGTTTGAACTACGCAAGTACTACGAGCAACTGTTTAACGAATTTCATAACCGGAAATTAGTTCAGATTTCACAATCGATGCAGGTAAATCTGAAACAGGGAATTGAAGAAGGATTATACCGGTCAGATGTAAACATTGAAGCTGTTGTTACCCTATTTATAAATTACCTCATTGAGATTCACAGCTCAGATATTTGCAAAACTGTTAATATCTCGTTCGATGACCTGTTTAGCTTGATGTTTGAAAATCATATCCGGGCGATCTCAACCCCGGCCGGTGTTGCTTTTTTCGAGGCTCGCAAAAAGGAAGTGTTAGAAAGTATAAAGAATAATAACCAATAAATAAGGAAAAACATGTTATCAAGAAAATGTCAGATGATCTTGTTGATTTTACTCTCATTTGGAGGAGTGAAGATCACTACTGCACAGGTACAGGATACCCTCCGTCTTTCGCTCAGCGATGCGCTGAAGATTGCACAGGAGAACAATCTCAACATTAAAAATTCGCAACTTGACCTGAAGATGGCCCAAAAGAAAATCTGGGAAACTACTGCGATCGGCTTACCTCATGTAGACGGAACAGCCAAGTACACATTCAACCCGAAGGTCCCGACTTTACCAGCTACGGCTTTCGATCCAAATGCGAAACCAGGCGATGTACTTGAGCTCGGTGTCAAACAGAATATTGTTTACGATCTTACCGCATCGCAGTTGATTTTTAACGGGGCTTACCTGATCGGACTGAAAGCATCGAGGGCGTATTATAACTTTTCGGAAGAGTCGCTTGAAAAAGCAATGCTTGAAATTAATGAAACCGTGACCAATACCTATTTCATGACCCTTGTCGGGGAGGAAAGCCGTAAGATTTTAGTAATCAATCTCCAGAATGTCAATAATACGTTAGCTGAAATTACAGAAATGTACAAGCAGGGTTTTGTTGAACAGACCGATGTTGACCAGCTTGCTTTAACAGCCAATACGATCACGAACGCAATCTTTCAAATCGACAATAACCTCGATATGGCCAGTAAGCTCCTGAAAATTCAATTGGGACTTGCCGAAAATTCGATTGTTAAACTGACTGATCAGCTCGGAATGGAAGAGGCACAGGTTGTCCGCCTTAACGCGTTGGCACACGAACCATTTATTCTGGAGAACAGCGTGGACTATAAACTGTTGACAACTTCCGAATTGCTTGCGAAATTTGATTACAAAAAGGAAATGAGCAACTCATTGCCGGTTATTTCGGGCTATTACAACCATCAGGAGAAGTGGAAAACTCCCGCGTTCGATTTCGCACCTAAAGATGTGATGGGTATCAATTTAAGTATCCCAATTTTTAGCAGCGGACAAAGGTCAGCCGCAGTCTCGCAGAAAAGAATGGCATTCGAAAAGGCAAGCAATAACAAGCTTTACGCGGGGAACACATTGATAATGCAATCGTCACAATTACAAAACGATCTTCGCTCAAAGCTGGACAAGTTCCGGATTCAGAAAAAAAGCAAGGAATTGTCGGATGTTATTTACCAGCGTACTTTGGAGAAATACAAACAGGGAATCTCTTCCAGTCAGGAACTGATGACCATCCAAAACCAATATCTGAATAATTTAACAAGCTACTATCAAGGTATTTACGATGTAGTTGGTGCTAAAACAAAATTAGAAAAATTATTTAATTTCAATCAGAAAATCACAAAATAACCATTTATATGAAAAACATTATTTACGCTTTAGCGATTACAGCTGCCTTTGTTTCTTGTAAACAATCTACCGATAAGAAAGGGGAATTAGAAAAACTTAAAGTACAGCATGATGAATTAGCCACAAAAATTGCTAATCTCGAAACTGAAATTTATCCGAATGGAATACAGGGGGAATCAAAATCCGTAACTGTTAAAATTGAGCCGATAAAAAGCTGCGTGTTCACGCACTATGTTGAAGTGCAGGGCGTTGTTGATGGCGATCAGAATGTTGCGGTAAGTCCGCAAACCCAAGGGATTATCACCGCTGTTTATGTTACCGAAGGTTCAAACGTTAAAAAAGGACAGGTAATGGCAGAATTGGACGCTGTTGTTCTCAAACAATCGCTTGTTGAACTGAGAACTCAGCTTGACCTTGCAAGTAACCTTTTCGAAAAGCAAAAAGCACTTTGGGCTAAGAATATTGGCAGCGAAATACAGTTCCTTCAGGCCAAAACAACAAAGGAAGGACTCGAAAATAAGATTAAAACCCTTCAGGGGCAGATTGATATGGCCCGGGTAATCTCACCTATCAGCGGTACTGTTGAGAGCGTTGCTCTTAAGGTGGGACAGATGGCTTCTCCGGGACAACCAACCTCTGCGATAAGGGTAATCAATATGAATTCAGCTAAGATTAAAGCCGATATTTCCGAAAACTATTCCTCAAAAATCGAAAACGGAAATAAAGTAATGGTTCGGTTTCCGGATCTTGGAAAAGAGATCGAATCAAACCTGAATTTTGTGAGCCGTTTTATCGATCCTACCAACAGAACATTTCAGGTTGAATGCAAAATCAAATCGGGGGAAGTAGTTTTGCGCGCCAATATGATCGCTTATGTAAAGATAAAAGATTATATGAACGAGAAAGCTTTTTGCATCCCCGTGAATTATATCCAAAGTAACAAAGACGGCAAATTCCTCTATGTGGCAGTGCAAAAAGCAAACCAATGGGTTGCAACAAAGCGACAGGTTAAACAGGGAATGGACTATAACGGAGTTGCAGAAATTCTCGAAGGCCTTACCGAAGGGGACAAAGTTGTTTCTTCAGGTTATCAAAACCTCAACGAAGGTGCTCAAATCATATTTTAATTCGTAACAATTACAAGTTATGTCAGATATTAAACATAGAATAAAAGAGTTTCTACCAACCAGTTGGGCAATTGATAACAAGACAAGCATATATGTACTTGCTGTTCTGATATCAATCCTCGGGTTGATGAATTACGTTCAGATTCCAAAAGAACAGTTCCCGCAAGTGGTGATTCCTTATATCATTGTCAATACCCCTTATCCTGGAACCTCGCCCGAGGATATTGAGAACCTTGTCACTCGTCCGATCGAGAAACAGTTGAAATCGATTAACGATGTGAAGAAAGTTACCAGTAACTCTGTTCCCGATTTCTCATCAATTGTTGTGGAATTCGATCCGAAAATATCGGTCACAGATGCCAAGCAAAGGGTACGCGATGCGGTGGACAAATCGAAGACCGATCTTCCGAACGACTTGCCCGATCAACCACAGATTCTGGATGTTGATCTCTCCGAATTTCCGGTGATGTACATCAATATTTCGGGGAATTACAGCCTTGATAAACTGAAAAAATATGCTGAAGTAGCTCAGGACAAGATTGAAGGGGTTAAGGAGATCACCCGTGTCGATATTGTTGGCGCTTTGGAGCGTGAAATTCAGATTGAGGCCGATATTTTTAAAATGCAGGCCGCTAAAGTGACTTTCAGTAATATTGAACAGGCAGTTGCAGGTGAGAATCTTACGATTTCCGGCGGTACTATTAATACCAACGGAACAAAGAATACAGTTCGCATTAAAGGTCAGTTTCAGAAAGTCGAAACCTTAAGGGATATTGTTGTTCACTCTTCGAGCGGAGCCTTTATAAAGTTGAGTGACATTGCTGAGATCAAGGATGATTTTAAAGAACAGGAGAGTTTTGCCCGCCTTAACGGGAACAATGTGATCACGTTGAATGTGATCAAGAAAAGTGGTGCCAATCTTTTGGATGCATCAGATCAGATCAAAGATATCGTTGACAATCAGCTGAAGGGGAGGGATTTTCCATCAGATCTGACACTCACCATCACCGGTGATCAAAGTCGGTTTACACGTAACACACTCGAAGAACTAAACAATACGATCATCATCGGCTTTATCCTTGTTACCATCGTGCTTATGTTTTTTATGGGTTTCACAAACTCCTTTTTCGTGGGTCTTTCGGTTCCGTTGTCAATGGCAGTGGCCTATCTTGTCCTTCCGGGGATCGGATTTACGTTGAATATGATTGTAATGTTCGGGTTCATTTTTGCCCTGGGGATTGTGGTTGATGATGCCATCGTCGTGATTGAAAATACGCACCGGCTGCATCGAAAGAACCCTGATATAAAAGTAGCCGCCAAGATGGCTGCCGGCGAGGTTTTTATGCCGATATTATCAGGAACATTAACAACGCTCGCACCCTTTTTCCCGTTGGCATTCTGGCCCGGCATTGTCGGACAGTTTATGCATTACCTGCCGGTTACATTGATCATCACACTATTTGCATCACTTTTTGTCGCCTATATTTTCAATCCGGTTTTTGCAGTATCGTTTATGCAGCATGAATATGATGCTGAAGTGGATACCAAAAAAGACTGGAGAAAGATCCGCAGATTCCTGATCGTGGTTTTTGGTATTGCCCTTTTATTCTACGCTACAAAGATGTTTGGCCTTGCCAACTTCCTTATGATGGTGGTTCTGCTCGTGATTGCCTATCATTTCGCGATACAGCATTGGATTGCCTCTTTCCAGGACAAGTTATGGCCATGGATGATGGGATTTTACGAAAGAACACTTCGTTATACACTCAGAGGAAACCGGGCAGTGTATATGTTGGTTTCGATGATTGCGCTGTTCTTTTTTACAATTTTCCTTACAGGTGTTGTGAAGCCAAAAGTGCTGTTTTTCCCGGATAACGATCCGAATAATGTTTTTGTCTATATTAAAATGCCGGGAGGTACCGATCAGGTTGTCACTGATAGCGTAACAAGGATTGCTGAAAAGCTTGTTTACAAATCAATCGGAGCGAATAACCCTGATGTAGAATCGATCATTTCAAATGTTACCATCGGAGTTGAAGAACAGGGATTCTCTACGGCAGGGAAACCATACAACAAGGGAAAGATCTCTGTCAACTTTGTGGAGCATAAATTGCGGACAACAGGTATCACGACAACGCAGTATATGGAAAAGATGCGGAAGGACGTTGCGGGTATCCCCGGTGCTGAAGTGACTGTCGATAAGAATTCGATGGGGCCTCCAACCGGAAAACCGATCAATATTGAGGTAACAAGCCAAAACCTTAACTTCCTTGTTTCCGATGCATACGCTTTCAGAGACTATCTCGATTCGTTAAGGATTCCGGGAGTGGCTGAATTGAAGACTGACTTTGAAATGAACTCACCCGAAATCATTATTGATATTGACCGTGACCGTGCCATGCGCGAAGGGCTTTCAACGGGACAAATCGGTCTCGAAATCCGTACTGCACTGTTTGGTAAGGAGATCTCCAAATTCAAACAGGATGAAGATGAATACCCGATCACCCTGCGTTATCGCAAAGTGACCAGGGATAATATCAATGCACTGGTCAATCTGATGATCACCTACCGTGATATGAACAGCGGACAGCTGAGGAGTGTACCATTATCAACTGTAGCCAAAATTAATTATTCAACCTCTTATGCCGGAATCAAGCGGTTGGATCAAAAAAGGGTGATAACAGTTTATTCAAATGTCGTTTCGGGTTATTCTGCCAATGATATCGTCCCAAGAATAGAGAAATTGGCGGCTACGTTTAGCAAACACGAAGGAACTGAGATCAAACTGACAGGAGAACAGGAAGACCAGGACGAGACATCCGCATTCCTTGGGAAAGCGATGGTGATCGCACTTGGAATTATCTTCTTTATCCTGATTACGCAATTTGGTTCGATCAGTAAGACGATCATCATTTTGAGTGAGGTAATATTCAGTATTATTGGTGTATTGCTCGGTGTAATGATTTTCAAAATGGATCTTGTAATCATGATGACCGGATTAGGTGTCGTAGCATTGGGCGGAATTGTGGTTCGAAACGGAATCCTGATTGTCGAGTTTTGCGACAGAATGAAAGAGGCTGGTTTAAAAACCCGCGAAGCGATTGTTATGGCCGGAAGAACCCGTATCACACCTGTTGTATTAACTGCAACTGCAACGATGCTTGGACTTGTACCTTTAGCTGTGGGGATGAATATCAATTTTGTGACGATATTCACTGAACTAAATCCTCATATCTATTTTGGCGGAGACAATGTTGCCTTCTGGGGGCCATTAGCCTGGACAATTATCTTCGGTCTGAGCTTTGCGACTTTCCTGACTTTGGTATTTGTGCCGGCGTTGTACTACATGGATTATGTGATCAGGTTGAAAATCAAAAGAAGAAAAAATCTTCGACGGATCAAATTACTCGATCAGAAATAAAATAATTAAGGCGGGACAGATTGTCCCGCTTTTTTTGTATCATTAAAAATTGAGAACTCGTTTAAATTTACGTATCAGGTGATCGGTATTGAAGTGAAAAATGATCGAAATTCATAAAAGGATGAATATGAAAAGAGCAGTAATAACAGGATTAGGCGCTGTAACCCCAATTGGTAATAATGTAGGCGATTTTTGGGAAAACTTACTGAATGGGAAAAGTGGTGCTTCTGCTATAACCAAATTTGAAACTTTACATCATAAAACAAAATTTGCCTGCGAAGTCAAGAACTTTGACCCACTTCAATTCATTGAAAAACAGGAAATCAGAAAGTTGGATCTGTTCACGCAGTACGCACTGGCTGCCACCGACGAATGCATGCGTGATTCCGGATTAAACCTTGAACGTTGCGACCTTACTAAAGTTGGAGTTATTATGGCAACCGGTATGGGAGGAATGCAATCATTTGAAGAAGAGATATTGGCTTTTGGACAAAACGATTTAATACCGCGTTTCAATCCGTTCTTTGCTACCAAGATTATACCGAATATAGCTGCTGGACAAATAACGATCCGATATGGATTCCATGGAATTAGTTATTCTGTAGTTTCTGCCTGTGCATCATCGAATAATGCCATCGCAAACGCTTTGGATCTTATCCGGTTAGGACGTGCGAATATCATCATTACAGGTGGAGCCGAAGCGCCAATTGTGCAGGGAGCTATCGGCGGTTTCAATTCAATGAAGGCGTTGTCACTATTAAATGACTCACCTGAAACTGCATCCCGCCCGTTTGACAAAACTCGTGATGGCTTTGTAATCGGTGAAGGTGCAGGTATTCTAATGATTGAGGAGCTTGAGCATGCTTTGAATCGCGGCGCGAAAATATATTGTGAATTAGTTGGATATGGCGCTGCATCTGATGCATTTCACGTGGCGGCACCCCACCCCGACGGCTTAGGTGCGATACTGACCATGGAAGGAGCATTATCTGATTCGGGATTAACACCTGATGATGTTACCTATATCAATGCTCATGCAACTTCAACGCCTGCCGGTGATATCTCCGAGTGTAAAGCAATTGCTACGGTTTTTAATAATTCACTGAATCGCATTAAAATCAGCGCTACAAAATCAATGACCGGTCATTTACTAGGGGCCGCCGGGGCAATTGAGGCCATTGCCTGTATAAAATCGATCGAACGAAATGAAATTCCACCAACCATGAATCTGACTGAAAGGGATCCTGAAATAAACTCCTTATTAGACCTTACTCCTAATAAGGCAGTTAAAAAAGAAATTCTGGTGGCTCTCAATAACACGTTCGGATTTGGAGGACATACCGTAACCACCGTCTTCAAAAAGTATCAGCATTCATCTTAAAAGTGCCAGTCTTCAATTAGTTGAACGTTTTAGTTTCTGAAAGTGCCTCAATCCGTTCCTTCAGGTGAATTTTTCGTTCATCGCGCTTGGCCGACCAGGTTTTATCTTCCTGTTCAAGAAATTCGAGCAGGGTTAACGATTTTTCATAGCAGGTAAGTGCATTGTCCGGTCTGTTTTGGGCTTCGTTTAATGTGGCTTCGGCGCAAAATAGTTCGGAGAGAACCGACAAATGGCCATTTGTATAATCGTGATCACTCAGTAATTTGTCGGTTAGCTGTTCTTTCGGAATCAACTGAAAATAGGAGGCATCACGCCTGAGCAGTTCATAATAGCCCCTTTCGAGGATCTTTTCCGCCTGTTCAAGATCACCTTTTTTGATCAGACCCAGTAACGCAGCAATCAAATCGCCGATCATCTCCACCATTCTTAAAATGTAATCTTTCTGAAACATGTCAGTATAGTTTTAATACCATTTAAATATCTTCAAACCAAGGATAAACGATATGGTCCCAACAGAGGCGAGCACAAGTGCTTCGCGCCAAACATCCATAAAACCCGCTCCTTCGTTAAAAATACTTCTGAAACTATCGGCAATCATCGTGAGGGGCAGGTACCTGATCAATGGAATCGTCCAGTCGGGGAAATTGTGATAACTGAAGAAAACGCCCGATACCACCATCATCGGAGTTACCAGGGCATTAATGATCCCATTCCCAACTTCAGGATTGGATGTGTGTGACGAAATCAATATTGAAATTCCCGAAAAGGCAATATTCCCTGCCAAAAACAGTACAATCAAGGCGGGCCAGCTTCCCTGAACTTTTGTCCCGAAATAGATCCAGGCAAACAAAAAAAGCAAAACCGCTTCAGCCACATTCATTGAAAACCTGGCCGTTATCAATGCCAGCAGAAAGTTCGATTTTTTCATAGGTGTTGCCACCATTCTGCGCAAAAGTTTCTTCGAGCGGCGATCGATAATTGTATAACTGATACCCCAGCTACATGCCATCATGATTCCCATTGCCAGCAACCCCGGAATCAGAAAATCGACATACCGGGTTCCTTTCATCGTTAAAGGTTCGATGCCGGATTGATTCGCGGCATAAAAGGTGGGACCATATTCGTAAAGATTGGAAACCAGCTGATACGCGGATTTAGCTTCAGCGTTTGCCGGATCAAAGTGGTATTTAACTCCTGCCGGTCCGTCTTCAATAATCATAGAAACCTTACCCTTTTTGAGCATTGTATAGGCATTCGGCCACGAAGTTTCAAAAAAAGCAAGACTTACATTTCCAAGTTTTTCATTTTTAAGATCAATGGTATATGAACTATCCTTTTTGACGCCATTTGCAGCCATGAAACCTGCCAGTTTTGTTTCACCCATCGTATTCTGATTGGCAATCACTTTTACAATAGCCAGTTTAAGGTGTACTTCACCCTTTTGAGTAAAGGCAATTCCGAGTCCCCAGGCCATCAGAATCGGGAAAACCACACCCCAGAATATGACGGCAGGTTCACGGATAATTTCTGCGAAATGAGCGGTAATAAGCCTGTATAGCTGATGATTGGTTATCTTATTCATACAAATGGCGTCCGGTAAGTGATATAAACAATTCGTCGAGTGACCGGTGACCACCGCCAAGGGTAAGTATTTCCTGAAGCGTACCTTCCGCCAAAATACTACCCTGGTCCATGATTACAATACGGTCGCAAAGAAATTCAGCTTCCTCCATGTAGTGGGAAGTAAGAATCAAGGAAGTATTTTGTTCTTTTTTAAGAGCAAGCAGGATATTCCAGATCTCGCGTCGGGCGTTTGGGTCGAGGCCCGTGGTTGGTTCGTCGAGAAGCAGAATTTTGGGTTTATTAAGCAGTGCAACTCCGAGCGCCAACCTTTGTCGCTGGCCACCGGACAGGTTATTTACATACGCCTTTTTCTTCTCCTCCAGGCCAATCAGTTTAAAAACCTCATCCACCCGAACGGTATCGAGTTTGTAAAAACTGGCAAAAAGACGCATTGTTTCATAGGCAGTCAACTTGTCCATAAACCGGGTTTCCTGGAGCGAAAGCCCAATCATCTGGTGAAGTTCGTGTTCGTGGTTTTTCCATTGTTTGCCGGCGATGAAAATCTCTCCTTCATCGGGATGCTGAATGCCCTCAATCATCTCGACCAATGTGGTTTTTCCTGCTCCGTTCGGGCCAAGCAAAGCGAGAAACTCTCCGGGTTTTATCGTCAGGTTCACCCCTTTAACCGCCCTGACATCTTTAAACGATTTTTTAACATGCCTGACATCAACAATGTATTCTAAATCTGTCATCCTGAAAAAGTCAATAAGTATTACGAAGCGTACGTAAAATTATTCAATTAATTACAGGAAACGACCACGAAGCTGAAATTGTTCGAATCATCAGCCAAAGTGATTAATACCGAATAAAATTGGGGTGACAGTTTGCAGCAGGAAGGATCAATCGTTCGTACTCCTACGCACGACCCAAAACGAACTGGTGGCCCGATCGTACTAGTGCGAATGACCCAACGAGGTCTGGCGGGACAATAATTCGGGAGCGAATGACCCAACGAGGTCTGGCGGGACAATAATTCGGGAGCGAACGAGCCAGCGAGGCCTGGCGGGACAATAATTTATGAGCGAACGAGCCAACGAGGGCTGGTAGAACAATAATTTAGGAGCGAACGAGCCAACGAGGGCTGGCGGGACAATAATTTCAATATTTCCGGCAGAAAACTGATTATTTTTCAACCTTCACCATCTCATTGCCGACCTCTTTTTCAATATCAAGTTGTTTTTCAGGATGAATCAGACCTGCATTTTTAAAAACAGTATTTCCTGTTCTTGAACCTGAAATATGGATAAGCGGAGCTGTACCCTGCTGAACTTCAAGACCGTTGATCGTGACATCAGCACTGTTCCGTAGTTCAATTGCGGGTGTCTTTTTTGTTTTGAGTGTCAGGTTTTTGATTTTGACATTTTTGGCATCGGTGCAAATCATGCCATAATCAGCCTCCATCCGGATATTTTCGAGTCGGATGTTTTCAAGCATCATCTCAGGTAATCCCTGCAGGTATATTCCCTGTAAAGCCCCTTTGCAGTTCACATCACGGATAAAAATATTTTTAAACTGAGGTGTTTCATCGGTCACCGGTAATAGTTTTTCAACCGAAGCTTTCTCTCCGGCTTCCAGATCTTCAGAAGCCGATCTCCCACTGTAATAAAGGTTAAAAGATATGGCCTGCGTAGGAATATTTATCATCTCAATATCCGAAATGTAGATGTTTTCGACCACGCCGCCACGTCCGCGGTTGCTTTTAAAACGAAGGCCAACATCTGTACCAATGAAAGTGCAATTTGAAACATGCAGGTTACGAACGCCCCCTGACATCTCGCTTCCGACGGTGACTCCGCCATGACCATGATAGACAATGCAGTTTTTCACGATCAGGTTTTCGTTCGGTATTCCGCGGTCACGACCTTCCTTGTCTTTGCCCGATTTGATACAGATGGCATCGTCGCCAACATCGAAATTGCTGTCGTGAATGATGCTGTTTTTGCAAGATTCGATATCGATGCCATCGCCGTTTTGCGAAAACCACGGATTACGGACAGTTGTATTTCGCAGCGTAAAGTCTTCACACATTAACGGATGAATGCACCATGCCGGTGAATTCTGAAAGGTAGGTCCATCGATGAGCACCTTTTTACAAGATATTAAGCTGATCATCACGGGGCGAAGGAAATCCCTGATTTGTTCAAATTCCGCTTTTGTTTTCAGGTTTCGCGGAACGTTCATTTCGGCAACTTTCTCACCATTGATAAACTGTTGTGATGGATACCAGGTTTTGCCGTTTTCACTGACCAAACCACCTGATGCCACTAATTTTTTCCATTGCGATTCGGTCAGTTTTTCCCTTTTAACCGATCGCCAGGCCTCTCCTGAACCATCAATAATGCCTGGTCCGGTGATGGCAACATTTTCGAGATTTCGTCCGTTTACAGGTGAAGTACATCGCCAGGTATCAAAACCTTCAAAATTGGTTTCTACCAAAGGATACAAGCTTTTATCGGTGCTGAAAACAATCAGCGAACCGGTTTCGGTATGAATTTCCAGGTTGCTTTTAAGTGTAATAGGGCCTGTCAGCCAGATTCCGCGCGGAACAATTACCTTGCCGCCACCTTTTTTTGAAACGGCCGAAATCGCATCAGCAAATGCCTGCGTACAGAGAAACTGACCACCTGTTTGGGCACCAAAATCAGTTATTGAAACAGTATTTGCCGGAATGACTGGTTCCTGAACATGTGGCATCTGAAATTCAATACCCGTATACAAATTATCTGTCTGACTGGTTTTTGAAACAGGCTGAGCAATTGTTCCGGCAGAGAATAAAGCGACACAAAGTAGCGTGAAAGCTGATATACGAAGGATCATATATTTTTGATTATGAATTTTGAATTATTTATATCCGGTGACCCAATCACCAAGAATATTTTCAGGCGTAAAGGCCTTTGCTTCCACATCTGTTAATTGATGCGACCAGGTTACCCTTTGGATAACAGAAGCACCAGGTCCGGTGTTTTTATATTCGGCAAAGAAAGAAGTTTTTTCAGCAGTCGGTTTGTCCCAATTGTGCCAGCCTTCAGGTTTAATAAAGGAACCCATTTCACAATTCAGGAAAGCTGCCCTCGCGTAAATACGCCATGGGCGACCGAGGTAAACTTTTTCAACGCCATCTGCAGCTGTAAGTTTGCAATTCATGAAAACAAAACCAAAAGGATTTCCTGCGGGAGAACTCGCGGCTGTAATGTATGAATCACCTTTGCAATGAATCGTACATTTTTCAAAAAACACAGTTGCTTCACCAAATATAAAGTCGGTGGTTCCTTCAATGTGGCAATTCGTAAATAACATCCTGCTGAAACGGCCGGCAGCATAAACCGTATCCTGAAATCCTAAAAACCGGCAATTGCGAAATACACACTGATCGCCTTCAACATGAAGTGCAACGGCTTGTCCGACTGGTCCGGCTGAATTTTCAACCGTCATATTTTCAAGAATGAAGTCGTTTGCTTCAATCTTTAAAGTAGAAGTATAAAAAGTACTGTTTCTTCCCCGGTTGATTTTATCAAAGTAATCGTCAAACGTTAGGATGGTTTTATCGACGCTCTCACCAACAATCGATAACCTGGTGTTACATGACGGAACCAGGACCTTTTCCTTATAGGTGCCGTTTTTTACGAAGATGGAGACGCGTGTATCGGGGAAAGCCTTACAGGCATCGATCGCTTTTTGAATGGAAGTGAAGTTGCCGCTGCCATCAGGTGCAACCACAAAATCGTAGTTGACAGCCATTAATGAGTGGCCTGATAACACGAATATTACTGCAAGGATAACGCGGACAAATTGTTGAGGCATCACTAAAAGATTAAAAAAGTATAAAGACCTGCCAGGTATTTAAAACCCGACAGGTCTTGTATAAAGGTACAATTACGTCATCAATAACCTGGGTTTTGCCAGAATCCTTTTGGATCGACCCCTGTGGTCTTATTGGTTACGGCATCCATTTGTGCCTGTGGAATCGGACGTAACATATGGAAATCCTGAACGCTGGCGGCACCCTGTGCATTGTAGGCTTTCACACGGCTAACCAATGTTTTTGTACGTTTGAGGTCAAACCAACGTTGTTGTTCCCCGCAAAGTTCAAGTGCACGTTCATCAAGAATTGTGTTGATATCAACAGTACCTGTCAGCGAATTGTCTTTTCCTGCAATCGCACGTTTTGCACGCAATATATTCAACGTTGCAAGAGCTGCATCGCTTCCGGTAGTCTTTAATTCAGCCTCGGCCTTAATCAGGTAAATCTCGGCCAGGCGCAATACCATCACGTCCCGGTCGTAGATTTCAGGCGTCACTTTATCGTTATCGGAACGATTGTAAACATCCGTATCGAATTTCTTGAGCGCAATAAATGACTGGTCGCCGCAATAAGCAACATTTTTATACCTGCCGTCATTATATGGATCTAATGTAGGCATGGTAGTCGTTGGAAGTGCAGTGGCAGGATCAAGTGATGTGTACAACGGAAGTGCACCGCCAACCAGTGAATGAATGCGGTAACGTTTGTTCGCACGGGCGATCATTGCTTGTCCTTTGGCCGAAGCGGCATCGGCAGGCATAAAGTAGAGGGCCGTGTCGGTCATCAACGGATATTTCTTTGACGAGAGTTCCAGTCCGGGAGCAATCGTATAAGCATCGCGAATGGTTGCATCGTAACGTTGATCCGTCGCCTTGTTTTTGTTGAAAAGGTTAACCAGGTACAAAGTAGGAACATAGCGCGTAAACCCACGGCCATATTTCGAATAGGTAGGTCCACAGGTGACAACTGCCTTTGTTACACTATTTGTGAGGGTTTGCGTAATACTTGTGCAACGTACAAAAACATCGGTTAAATCGCTGCCTGCATTGCTCCATTTTGGAATAAACATGAGAAGCATTGCGTTGCCGCCTCCTGTACTGCGTCCTGTTCGTGATATGATGTTGTTATAATCTAAATAGGCTCCGCTGGCATCTGTTTTGATACGGTAAGGCAGTACGTTGAGCGAGAAAGTAGCACTATAGGGTATCCCCCAGATAGATTCGCTGTTTTTCGTAACATCTTCATTTGTCATTGTCCAGACATCAGAATATTTGCTGTAGAATGTTGCGATACCGCTATTTATAACTGCATCGGCTTCCGTCTTTGCAAGTGTATAAAGATTTTGACCTGCATAAACAGGATTACTTGTGAGGCTTGTTTCTCCGAGCCACGAGGCGGCATAGAGTAGTACGCGGGCTTTAAATGCGCGGACTGCCCACAAGTTTACACTTGAGGTTTTTGTTGTAACGGTAGCCAATTCTTTAGCTGCGGCGTCAAGGTCGGCAAGTATATTACTGTATACCGACTCTTCAGAATCGCGGTAAGCATCGGTTGTAACAGTTTTGATGGATTCCTTGTAATAAGGTACCGGACCCCAGATATTTACCATGTGCCAGTAATAGAAAGCACGAAGGAAATGAGCCTCTCCCATGTGCTGGGTTTTCTTGGCTTCAGAGAGAAGGGTATTCTTGGGAACATATTCCAGTGTGGTGTTACAAACGTTTACAGCAGTAAAGAATGCTTCCCAATACTGGTCAAGGCAAGGATTGTCAGCAACATTGGCGTCTAAGCTTTCAGCCGTAATTTTATACGAATTCAAACTTTTCTGTTTGTTGTCAAAACCGTAATAGAACAAGTCGGAACCCATTTCGGAGAGACCTAAGGCGGCCTCCTTTCCATACCATGCGCGTGAATAAGTATAGCACGAAGCAACCAGGTTTTCAACTCCTGTTTCAGTTGCGTAAAGCAAGTCAGCGGTTTGCCCGACTTTGTTCTCCTCTTTAAGGAAATCGCTGCAAGATGTGGAGATGCCAAGCATAAGTACCGTAGCCCCCAGCGTTATATAAATTTTATTTTTCATATCTAACTTCTTTTAAAATTCAAGATTTACACCAAATATAACCTGTTTTGCCAATGGGAAGGTGACAGCCCCACCACGTTCGGCGTCGTAATTGTCAATTTTACTGAAGGTGAAATAATTCTTTAGCGATCCGTAAAATTTGACATTGCCGATTCCAGCTTTAGCAATCAGGGTTTTGGGCAAGTTGTAAGACAGCGTAATATCTTTCACTTTCACATACGAGGCATTCTCATACAGGGCAGCGCTTCCATAAGTACTCCAATTGGTACTGTTTCCCGGTGTTGGAAATTTAGCTTTCTGATTTTCCGGTGTCCAGTAGTTAAGGTCACCCCAGTTCGATCCATCGTAAGTAACTAAGTTATTGAAATCATAGGAAAGATAACCACCCAGCCGTGCATAGACTAACACAGATAGTGATAAATCTTTATAGCTAAAAGTATTGTTCATACCCAATACTGCTTTGGGACTACGGTTATAAACACGTTTGTCATCCTCTGTCAGTTTACCGTCATCGTTGGCATCCAGAATCTTAATTGTTCCTGCATCACCTGTCATGGTCATGGTTCCGCCTGGGTGACGTGCCAGCCAATCGGCTTTGTAAGTATCGAATTCACCTGTTCCCCAGCAGCCTATCGCTTCGTAATTGTAGAATATGCTCACGGGTTGACCAACAATCTGACCGGTTGTTCCGTTAATGTTTTTGGTGATACCTCCCGAAAGGCTGGTGATTTCATCTTTGTAAAAGGCCGCAGTCCAGTTTACATCCCATTTAAAGTCTTTCGAGTTTACAATCAAAGTATTTAATCCCAGCTCAATACCTGATCCTTTGGTTTTGCCAATGTTGTCGAGCACCTGCGGAAATACATTCGATGCCGGAAGGCTTCTCATGTAAAGTAAATCGTAGGTGTTGCTGAAATATACATCAACACTACCAGAAACCCGGTTTTTCAAAATGCCAAAGTCCAAACCAAAGTTTAAAGCGGCTGTTTTTTCCCAGGTCAGATTTTCGTTCCCGAAGGTATTGGGAATATTACCTGAATATTCCTTTCCGTTCAGGTTGTAATAAACAGGAAAAGTACTGCTATTACTTACTGTTGTGAGCGTTCCGTAAGCATCAACAGCGGCATTACCTGATAAACCCCATGAAGCACGAAGTTTCAGGTTTTCAAGCCAGCGTGTATCTTTTAAAAATGATTCTTCGTTTAGTCGCCACGCAACTGCAACAGATGGGAAATAACCCCATTGATGTCCTTTTGCCAATACGGATGAACCGTCGGCACGGAGTGAGGCAGTTAAAAGATATTTATCAGCGAATCTGTAATTCAAACGACCAAAGAATGAAAGCATTGAGTTTTTGGTATATCCATTTGCAAGAACAGGTATGGTGATTTTAGTCAAGTCATAAAACGAACTTTGATAGTAATGTTCTGCCGCAGTATTACCGTTGACACCACGGTACTCTGTAACTCCCTGGGTACTGCTCTGACCTAACAACCCTGAAAGATTGTGTTTTGATCCGCCAAAACTGGTGT
The DNA here is from genome assembly GCA_025355585.1 of Mariniphaga sp. Classification (GTDB taxonomy): domain Bacteria; phylum Bacteroidota; class Bacteroidia; order Bacteroidales; family Prolixibacteraceae; genus JAAFHB01. Next base: position 58,364 of record JANXZJ010000064.1, read on the forward strand.
TGTAATTCAAGGTGTTTTCAAATGTATAGCCCGTACGGGTCCTGTTTTCCACCGAAATATAACTTCCGGCAGCACCTTGCAGCCGGCCTACACTTTGATAATCCTGGTAAAGGCCGTCCCGGGAGTCGGTTCGGTCAAGGGCCAGCATCGATTTGAAGGACAAGTCTTTCATTGGCGTGATTTCCATATAGGCATTTCCGAAGAAACGGGTCGATTCAATATTGTGCTGAAAGTTGCCTGGAATTTCGTCCAATAGTGGATTTGCATGCGCTTCGTAAGTAGGTGATGGTTTAAAGATGATATTTCCATCGGCATCATACGGATGAGCGATAGAAGTCATTTTTAATGCCTGGCCAAATACGTTGGCGCGCTGGTCCTGTTTTTTGTAGGTGTACAGCAAACTTGTCCCCACTTTAAAAATGTTGCTGATTTTGTGGTCGATGTTTGTCTTTACATTGTAACGATCCATCTGGTCCTTACGAAGCAATCCTTCCTCGTACATGGTTCCCAGTGAAAGATTGAAATTGGTTTTCTCGCTTCCGCCCGATACCGAAACTTCGTAATTTTGAGTCAGTCCCTTTTGGAGAATAAGATTGGCCCAGTCGGTATAGGAACCGTCATTGTAAATATCCATTTCAGTGTATGGGAGGCTGTTGGCAGCTGAACTTCCCAGTACATCAGATGCTGCTACCTGAGAATCGCCCCATTTACCGGTGCCCGCGAGTATAAGTTTTTGGTCTCTTTTGTAACGTTCGGCATTTATTCGACGGTTAACTTCTGTCAATCCAAACATTACCTGTGGTACATTGGCAGCCTCGTTTGAAGATAAGTAACTGTTTAGGTTTACCTTGGTTTTGCCGGCCTTGCCTCGTTTAGTCGTGATAATGATTACGCCGTTTGCCCCTTTTGTACCATATATTGCCGTGGAGGATGCGTCCTTCAATACTTCCATAGATTCAATATCGGTAGGATTAAGGTCGAGTGTAGAGCCATAGTCCACGCCATCAACCATAATCAAAGGACTATTCGTTGCTGTAATCGATCGGGATCCGCGAAGATTAATGTTCAGTCCCGCACCCGCTTGTCCGCTTGTTTGTGTAATGTCGAGTCCCGGCACGCGGCCTTGCATTGCCTGCATGGCATTACTCGAGGCGGTTTTTGAAATCACGTCAGCCTTCACAGAAGAAACTGAACCAGTCAGGTCTCGCTTTTTGACCACGCCATAACCGATGGCTACTACCTCTTCAACCTGAAGTATGCTGCTTTTTAGCTGAAGATTAATAATTTTTTGTCCATTGACCTTAATTTCGCTGGTCTCAAAACCAATAAAGGAGAACGATAAAACATCTTTTATCGCATCGCCCGGTGTGATCGAATAACTGCCATCATTATTGGTAGTTACACCATTAGTTGTTCCTTTTACGACAACATTTACGCCTGGTATCGGGGTGTTTGTATCATCAACCACCACACCTGTAACTTTCTGGGCAAACAGTTGTACGCCAGTACAAATTACAAACAGTGCTAACAGGCAAACCTTTCCACGAAAACTTTGCTTCATTTTCATCATAGATAATTATTAAGTTTGAGTATTAAATTAAAAAATCAGTTATTATTGAATTCAAGCGATGCCATTATAAATGGTCCGACGCCTTTGGGGTCATCAGCGCGAACAGGTTCTCTGATATAGTATTCATAGGAACCGTCCCGGTAAGGAGTTCCTCCAAGGCCGGCAACCGAGCAGCATTTTGTCAGACTGATGGTGCCATCACCGTTATTGCGGATAAAATTTTCAAGTATGCCATTGTAGGCTTTAATCCCAATTGCCTTGAAGTCATTACTAATGTATCCTTTACGTGAAGCTTTTAGCAAGGCGTATGTAAACATTGATGAAGCGGTGGCTTCGAGGTAATTTCCCTGGCGGTTACCCTGATCGAGCACCTGGTACCAAAGTCCGGATTTCGGATCCTGGTATTTTTTAATTCCATTGGCTACCTGGTTCAGTATATCAAGAATTTTTACCCGGCCAGGATGGTTTTGAGGCAGATAATCAAGTATATCAACTAATGCCATTGCATACCAGCCCATTGCTCTTCCCCAATAATTTGGAGAACAACCAGTTTTCGGATCGGCCCACTTTTGTTGTTTGCTTTCATCCCAGCCATGATAATTCAGACCAATTTCCGGATTGTAGGTATGTTTGTGAATGATGAGAAATTGATTTACAACATCATCGAAAATGGCAGGTTCATTCATTACCGAAGCGTATTGGGCCAGAAAAGGCGCCCCCATGTATAAACCATCGAGCCACATCTGGTGGGGATAACGTTGTTTATGCCAGAAACCTCCTTCGGAAGTGCGTGGTTGCGTTTTGAGCTGATCGCGTAAATGATTGATTGTTTTCAGGTAACGATCGTCTTTTGTTTTGTCATACAGGTCAAAAAGAAATTTGCCGGAATTTACACAGTCGATGTTGTATTCATCTACCTTATATCCCCCAATAATCCCCTTGGCATCGATAAAATGGTCCGCATAAGTTTTGGCATAATTGTAATAAGTCACATTGCCGTTTTCTTTCCATACCTTGATCATGGCATGTGCAATTAAACCCTGGGTATAGTTCCAAACAGGTTTGGGGTTGAAGTCCACAGTCCAGGGTTCCGGAAAATGCTTAATTTCCGAATCAGCCATTTTTACAGCCATCTCCAGTCCATTGATTGGCTTCTTTTGGGTCCGAGCAAAACTATATTGGGCAACCAATATAAACCCAATCAGGAATATCCAAAGTCTTTTCATTTTTTCTTATGTTGTTTTTGTTAGTTGATCCTTTGTATTCTTTCCTCAAGCCATCAGATACTTGTAACTATTAATAAAGTCAGGATGGCCGCCAGAATGATTGTTAACACTACAATTATCCAGGAAACGTATCTGAATTTTTTAATAATTTCTTCCATTGGTGATAATTAGCTATTTGGCTGGGTAAATCTACTTCATCGCGGATTAATAGGGTGATTAATGCGTATCAGGAAGGATAGCGGGGATTCCCAGCAGGAGGTCCAAATTCCCAAATAGCGGGTTTGGAAATAACACGGCAACAAGGGAAATTCCGCAATGTGCGGTCAGTCAGTAATTGAAGTGAAAAAGCGATGGGGCGTAAATTGTCAGGAAAGGTTGTGTTTTTCAGCATATTCTGAAGCGCTCATTCCAAACTCAGTCTTAAAGCATTTACGGAAATGTGAAAGATCTTTAAATCCAACTGCATAAGCAATTTCAGAGACATTTAGTTTTTTCTGAATCAATAGTTGAGCCGCTCTTTTTAACCGGATATTTCGGACAAACTCTTTTACAGTCATTTCGGTTAAAGCATCAAGTTTACGGTACAATTGCATACGGCTGACGCCAATTTCAGCAGCAAAATGCTCAATATCGAGATCCGGATCCGATATATTGTTCTCAACAACTTCGATCGCTTTTTGCAAAAACCGCTCATCTGGCGAGCTGAGGATGACATTTCTGGGCTGAAGTAACATTTCGGAGGTATATTTTTGTTTCAGCGACTGGCGGACCGATAAAATATTTTCAACTTTAGTCTGCAAAATGCCCAGATCGAAAGGTTTGGTGATGTAATCATCAGCTCCTGAGCTTAATCCTTCAATTTCGTGCTCGCGCGATCCAAGCGCCGTGACCAGGATGATTGGAATATGAGAGGTGCGTTCATCTTTTCGGATCTTCCGGCAGAGTTCAAAACCATCAATATCAGGCATCATTACATCACAAATAATAATATCTGGAATTGTTTTCAGCGCTATATTCCAGCCCTCCAGTCCGTTTTCAGCTTCCAGAACCTGGTAATTTGTGATGAAATGTGATTTAATAAAATACCTGACATCTGAATTATCATCGACCAAAAGCATTATTTTTCGCCCGGATGAAATAGTGTCAGCAGGTTCCTCCAGATGACGGGAGCCCGACAAATCGTTTTGGTTTTCAGAATTAGAAGATTCGGCAAGTTGCGGGTTGATTACCTCATCGTAAGGAAGATGAATGATAAACTTCGAACCTTTTCCCGGCTTGCTCTGTACCGAGATACTTCCATTGTGCAGCTTTACTAGCTCTTTGGTTAAGGCCAGCCCGATTCCTGTCCCGGTTTGTTTGGCGCTGTCATCAACCTGGAAAAAACGGATAAATATTTTCTCCAGATTCGACTCTGCAATACCGATTCCGGTGTCTTTAACTGTTATTTCGATCATCCTTTTCTCTGATGAATCACTAGCCTGATCGCTTTCATCCGAATCAAAAACCAGCGAAAGGTTAACTGATATTTTCCCTCCCTTGCCTGTAAATTTGAAGGCGTTCGACAACATGTTATTCATGATCTTTCCCACCTTATCGGCATCGAAGTTGGTGATGATCTCCTTTTTAAGTGAATTGAATTTCAGATTGATCTCCTTCTCTTCGGCATATTTGTCAAACGATCCGACAATTTCAGACAGAAAGGAGACCAAATCTCCGCAGGCCAATGCCAGTTTCAGGTTGCCGCTTTCAAGTTTTCTGAAGTCAAGTAGCTGATTGATGAGTTGGTGCAGCTGTGTCGCATTCCGGTGCATCACCTCAACATGCCCCTTCATTTCATGTTCCGGGATGGTATTAGCCCGCATTTTTTCAAGCGGTCCAAGAATCAATGTCAGGGGAGTACGTATCTCGTGCGAAATGTTGGTATAAAACCTTAATTTCATCATATCAAGCTCATGAAGTTTCCTGGCATTTATTCTTTCAAGTCTCAGGTCGTTCTTAAGTTTTTCCTTATTTAGAAGAAATGTAATCAAAAGATATAGAATGGTGCTTATGGTAATAAAAAGCAGGCCTCTAAACCACCATTTTTCCCAATACGGAGGAAGTACAACGATTTTCAATACCGGACCCAAATTACTCTCTTTTCGGTCGATGGAAACGGTCTTAACCTGAAATGTATACTCTCCGGGATCAAGATTAGTATAAGTTGCTGAGCGATTGACCGATGGTTCGTTCCAATCTTTGTCGAAGTTTTCCAAGAAATATGAATACTGAATTCCGAGGCTGTTGGCATAGTCAAACGACGCAAAGTCCAATGTTATGGAATTCATATCATGTTTCAGCTCGATCTTATCCGTTTCAGAGATGCTTTTTGTTAAGACATCTTTATTTAAGTCTCCTATTTTGACCGATTTATTGAATATTTTCAGATCAGTCAAAACGATTTGTGGAAAATAGTCGCCCGATTTAATTTTGGTTGGATTGAAAATATTAAAGCCCGAAATACCACCGAAAAGCATCTCTCCCATTGGGGTTTTATAGGCTGCTCCATAAGTAAACTGATTGTTTTGAAAGCCGTTTTTCAAAGAGAAGTTATGAAAACGTTCACTTTCGGGGTCGAACTTCGAAAGGCCATTTGTCGTGCTTATCCAAAGAAAGTGTTCATTGTCTTCGAGTATTGCGAGGGTCTGGTTATTGGCCAGACCATTTTTCTCGGAGTAATATTTCAGGATGCCCTTCTCTTTCGAAAACAACGCAATTCCCCGGTTAGGTGTTGCGAGCCAGAACCGGTTCTTCGAATCATGAAGCATGTACCGTGTTGTTTCCTGAATGCGAACTATTTTCTGATTTTTAGGTTCATAAAGTACAAGACTATCGGCACCAATCCAGATGGTATGATCGGTATCTTCTGCCAGCCAGTTTACCTGTTGTCCATCAACGAGATTTCGGAAATGTGTAAAAGAACCTGTAGAAGGATTAAACTTATCGAGACCTGTACCCGTTCCAACCCACATATTATTGTTGCTATCGCGCAAAAAAGACCAGACACGGTTATCTGATAGGCTTGAAGGATCGGCTGGATTGTTTTTGTAATGTTTGAAAGCCCCGGTTTGAAGATTAAGAACGTCAATACCACCCAGGAATGTGCCGATCCATAGGTTGTCTTTCCCATCATCGAGCAGTGCTTTGATGCAGTTTGTAGATAACGAGTTTGGGTTGCCCTTTTGCGGTAAAAGGTACCTGAATCGACCGGTTGTCCGGTCCAGAATGTTTATTCCGCCACTTTCGGTTCCGATCCAGATGTCTCCTTTAGGGTTAACCCAGAAAGCGTAAGTCTCACTGCTATTCAAATAGCGGTCGTCGCCAGGCATTGATTTATAGCCTTGAATATTCTGCCTTTCCTCGATCAGAAAATTAATTCCATTGCGTGTACCAATCCAGACATCTCCCTTTAAATCATGAAATATACACTGAATTGAATTGTTTACAAGGCTCTTAGGCTCCCGTTCGTCGTGATAATAAAATGCTGTGGCGCCTTTATTTTTCTCGTAAACATATAAACCGCCACGGGTTCCGATCCAGTATTTCCCATTCCTGTCTTTCGAGACCGCGCGTACTGTTTGATTGCGGTCATTTTCCGAATCCAACGCTAATTGTTTAATTTCAAGCGTGATTGGATTGACGGTTAGCAGGCCATTTGCATAGGTGCCAATCCACAAGGTTCCATCCGCATCCGGAAATATATCCCATATTTCCTGGTTGGATATTTGATTTTGAGGAAGATTGATTTTTTGGATCAGGTTATTTTTTGGATTATAAACGTAAAGTCCGCTATTGGTTCCCAGCCAGATTCTTCCTGAAGCGTCTGACTTTATCACCCTGAAATACTCTGATAAAGCACTCAGATTCGCAGGTTTAATCTCAGTCAGTTTTTTTTCATTTTCTATGCGATAAAGATGCGTGCTGGTCCCCACCCATAAATTTCCGGTAGAATCTTCGTTAATTGAGGTGACTGTTGCATTTTTTAAGTAAGGTTGATTCCCCGAATAAAACAATTGCTGAAAATTCTCTTTTTCGCGGTTGAATTTATTGAGGCCACCATTTTCCGTTCCAACCCACAGTTGTCCTTTCCGGTCTTCGAAAATAGTCCGCACCAGATTTCCTTTCAAGCTTGTTGAATCTTCGGGATCATTTTTGAAAACGGTAAATTTGTAGCCATCGAACCTGCAGACGCCCGCTGAAGTGCCAAACCACATCCAGCCTTTTTTATCCTGGAGGATGCAATGGATCTGATTGTTCGAGAGTCCGTTTTCCTGAGAGTAAAAATCAAAATTCAGGTTGTTAATTACTTCTGCCGCGTTTGATCTTGAACCAGAGAGAAGAAGCAAGAGGCTGAACAGAAGAACCAGTGTCCTTCCATTTAGACTGATGGTCATCGTTTTGCAATTCTTGAATGTGGTTTTCTCCGAAATCATAGTTGGTTTAATAGCAGGGAGCTAAATTACAATCATTTTACTGATTCTATGAAAATCAATCAAAATAGCAATGTTTATCAAATACAAAAGCCCGGAATTTTTTCGGGCTTTGTGTTTTTCATTTTTTTCTTATTTCCTAACGTCAATCTGTCATCGCTTTAGTTGTTAACAGAAACCATTTGTCGGGAAGTTGAAAATCAAACTATTCTTTTCTATTTCTTAATTGGTTTCTTTGGTGTTGCTTTTTTTGCAGGTTTAACTTGTTCAACTTTTGCAGCAACTGCTATTTTGTCTTGAGTCAGTTTGGCTGCTGAAGCCTCCTTTTTGACTTTCTTTAGTTCGGTTTCTGTCAATTCAAGCTTCTTCGTTTTTTCGTTAACGAGGTCCTTTAGATTGGCTATTTCCTGATCTTTAGCACTTTTAGGCACAATAGCATTGAGCCTGATTTTGAAATCACTCAATACATTCATGTAGTTGATAAAAGCCTCATATGGAGTACCGTAAGGGTTGGAATACTTATGGACTTCACCGTCGGAAAAGAACTTGGTACACATGTAATAAAAATGATCGTTGGTCTGGAGATAGTCCCAGTCTTTAAGCATGGTCGCATCTGTACAATTTCTCATTCGATCCTTGAGCTGGTAAAGCTTATCAAATGCCTCTTTTTGTAGTTCATTTCCCAGCCATGCCGAAAGATCGCGCTCTTCGTCGGCCCATGATATCGGGTAAGGTACATGAACGGCTGAAACAGGCTGTAAATCATTGATAACTTCTGACGGTGTCGAGAAGGAAAGTTTCCCGGATTTTAAAATCGCTTCCGGGAGTTTCTTTAAGAAATCAAATATCCCTGAACTCTTGGGCTGAAGTTGTCCAAATGTCTCGTAATTAGTGAAAATGGTGATTACTTCTTCCTCTTTTGGAAGGTTGGTCATCCAGCCGGCATATTTCTCGGCAGTCAATGGAAATTCATTCCATCCAGTATTAGAGAATCGGAATGACAAATCATCACTAAACCTGAAATTACGCATCAAAACTTTTAATCTTGGATTTAATGCATTGCAATATAAATAGTTGGGGCTTTTCCATCCGAGGATATGTTTCGCTCCTTCGGTGATCATCGCCTCGAAACCCATCCGTTGAACAAGATCACCAATTTCGTCAGAGTAAATTAATTCGGTATTGTTGAATACTTTAGGGCGTTGTCCAAACAGTTCTTCAATAAGATCATCATGCGCTCTGACCTGTGATTCGAAAAAACTTCTGTCTGCCATCGATACAAGCGAGTTGGCATATGTTTCGGATAAAAACTCAACGCACCCGGTGTCCGCCAGTTTAGCGAACGACTCGATTACTTCAGGTGCATATAACTTGAATTGGTCGAGAACAACACCTGATAATGAATAGGCTACCTTGAATTTGCCCTTGTACTTAAGTATTTGTTCAAGAATGATTTTATTGGCAGGTAAATATGAATGATCGGCCGCTTTTCGTAAGATGGTCTCATTTGCAAAATCATCATAGTAATAGGCATCGTTTCCAATGTCGAAAAAGCGATATTTCCTGTATCGGAAAGGTTGATGTATCTGAAAGTTGAGGCAAACTGTTTTCATATCTCTTTGGTATTGGGTTTTTTTAATGCGGACTTATATACTTTAAGGACGTGTTCGGCGGAGTGTTTCCATTGTAAACTGTCTACTTCTACTCGTCCGAATTTTCTAAACATGGTTGACAGTGCAGGATATTTCAGGATTCCGTAGATGGCATCGGCCATGGCATTGATGTCCCAGAAATCTACTTTTATGGCATGCGTCAGGATTTCAGCTACCCCTGATTGTTTCGAAATAATGGTTGGAACATCCGACATCATAGCTTCGAGTGGCGAAATCCCAAAAGGTTCTGAAACTGATGGCATTACATAGACATCACTCATCCGGAACATATCGAATACATCGTCACCATGAAGGAAACCTGTAAAATGAAATCTGTCAGCGATTCCCAGACGGGCCGCCCGTCTGATCATTTTTTCCATTAAATCGCCACTTCCGGCCATTACAAAATGTACATTGTCTGTCCGACGCAAAACCTGGTAGGCAGCTTCGATGAAATATTCTGGTCCTTTCTGCATCGTAATCCTTCCGAGAAAAGTTACGATTTTCTCATTGATGCCTTTTGAATAACCCTTATTTTCAGCTTTTTCTACAGGTTCAACAGCATTGTATACAGTGGTAACTTTAGCAGGATCGATGCCATACTTTTCAATCACGATTCTGCGTGTGAGATTACTAACAGTTATGATCTGATCTGCAATCTCCATGCCTTCGCGTTCGATTGAATATACCCTTGGATTGACACTTCCTCCGCTCCGGTCGAAATCGGTTGCGTGTACATGAATAACCAATGGTTTGCCGCTTACTCTTTTAGCCGCGATTCCTGCCGGATAGGCAAGCCAATCGTGAGCATGGATGACATCAAAATCGTATTCTTTACCAATAGACTCTGCAACAATGGCATAATTTGCAATCTCATCAAGAAGGTTCGTACCATATTTGCCTGTAAAGGGAAGCTTCCCTTCCGAATCGGTCTGGATAAAACGCGTTTGGGAAGAGACGCGTTGTTCGGTTAGTTTCCAAAACTCCTCAGGTGTTGAATAGGGGACCAGATTCGATTCAACTTCAAGATAATCGAAATTTCTTTCGGTTGTGCGAAGAAAGATTTTTTTCTGAGTAATTGATACATCACTTGCCCCAATAATCTGCTTTACTGCCGAATTATCTTCGTCACCATATGCTTTTGGAACGACAAAAAGCACCTCAACATCATCTAATTGTGCCAATCCTCTGGTTAATCCGTAACTGGCTGTACCGAGACCCCCGCTAATGTGCGGGGGGAACTCCCATCCAAACATTAAAACTTTCATCCTTTAAGTAGCTGAGTTGAGAAAAATCTTTTTACTCCTTATTCAATTTCCGAAGTTGAGTAAACGACCCGGAATTATACTTTAAAGACCTGATAGCCTGATATTCAGGCAGGGTCCCCGATTGCTATTTTGATTCCCCGAATTTTTCGAGTACAGATGTTGCACTCAGAACACCGCCCACACTCCATGCCTGTGAAATTGCACCCCGAGCAGTATGTGGTGGATTCCCTTCGTAGACTTCAGATAGAGTTCCTACACAATGTTCCGACATCTCCTCTTCGAAACCAGCCATGACTTGCTTGACAAACGACAAACCTCCGGCTTTGTGGATATCAAGATAGGCTTTAACGAAAGGGTAAATCAGAAATGGATAAACACTTCCCATATGTGCTGCTGCCGATCGTTTGCTGGAATTTCCAACACATGATCCTTTGTAATGGTAATCTTTCGGCGCCAGCGAACGCAGGCCCTTTGGTGTAAGAAGTTCATTTCTTACAGTGCTGATTATTAGTTTTTTCTGTTCGCGCGTCAGTGGTGAATATTCTAAACTTGTCGCGAAGATCATATTCGGCCTTACTGACCAGTCAACGTAATCACCGTCAACGTAATCCGCCAGATAACCTTTCTCATCTCTCCAGAAGGTATCTAGAAATGATTGTGCGATAAGTTCGGGTAAATATGACCATTGGCTGATAAATGTTTTATCCTTTGCAGATTCTGCAAGTTCGAGCGCGAAACAGACAGCATTGTACCAGGCAGCATTGATCTCGACAGTGAAGCCTCCGCGCTGGGTTACCGGTTTTCCATCGATATAGGCATCCATCCATGTGAGTGCTACCCCGTTTTGCTTTGCATGAATCAGACCATTTGGTTCCATGTGAATATTGAAACGGGTTCCCTTTTTGTAATTGTTCATGATTTCCTTCATTGCCGGACCATAGCTTTTCCAAAGTTCTTTGTTGTCAACAAATGGCTTTAGTTCCTGGATGGCATAAAAAGCAAAAAGAGGTGCATCTGCAGAATCGTAGTCGCTTGGAGTACCTGCATATTTTGGCAACAGCCCATCTTTCAACCGGTTAAGATTGGTCTTCAATATTTCTTCATAAGTCGAAACTTCAGACTGGGTCAATAATAATCCGGGGAGTGCAAGAAATGTTTGTCGTGGAATCGATTCATACCATGGGAATCCGGCAATAATATCTTTACCGTCTTTTCTTTCCCAAATGAATTGCTGCGCCGAGTTAAGCAGGCAGTTTATGAAACTGTCGCGTGGAATGCGTCGGGATATTTCAGTTGCGTATTGCTTTTTCAGTGTTGCCGGATCACAACCTTCAGTCGACGCTGTGAAAAACACCGATTCCCCCTTTTTGATGGGCAATTCAAAGTAGCCTGGAACGTAAAGATCCTCCTGGTATTCGTAACCCCTTGACTGTTCCTTCATGTATTCAATATTCCGGGACCAATCCGGAACCGGCACAAAGTCCACATCCTTAGAGAATTGCATATGCAATTCCGGATATTCCTCGTAAAGGCACATTTTTATTCCATTATTTATTTTGGAATATTTACCGTTGGCAACCATATTTGCATGTGTAAGCTGATGGACATTTCGAAATGCCAAAAATGGTTTAAATCGCAATATTGTCGGACTACTGGCTTCCTCCAGGGTGTATTTAACAATGACCTGATTTTCATGTTCGACAAGCATTCTCGTTTTCGTGAGAATTACTCCTCCTACCCGATATGTTACCTTTGGTATTGTGTCGATTTCAAAATTTCTGATGTACTTATGCCCTTTTGGCTCATAGAATTCACCAGGGTATTTATGGATCCCCAGATTGAATTGTGCATCATGTTGAATTATAGTTTCGTCCAGCGACGAAAGTAACACATGCTTGCCTCCATCCAGCTCATTAAGTTGCACAATTAGCATCCCGTGGTACTTACGGGTGTTACATCCCGCCAGCGTAGTGGATGAATAGGCTCCTGAACGGTTAGTGCGCAGAAATTCGCGTTGTAATGAGTATTCCAGGTTAACCAGTTCCTCTTTGTCGAATTTTAGGTAGCTCATACGAACTTCATTATTAATATTGGTCTTTTTTTGGATAAGGATTCTCCCCTAGTTCAGGAAATTGTCCTACGGCTAAAAATATGAAAAGCTTTTGTCAACTAAAAATTTAATCGCCTATTTTTTCACGTAACTTTTTCTTCACTTTTTTAAGGTCGACAAAAGGGTACTTGATTTGAAGCTGATCTGCTTTTTCTATTTGATTTTCGATAAATAAGATATAATTTTTATCATTATTATTCAGTGATTTATGCGCTAAAGCCGGAAGTATTTTTTCCAATTCTGATGACACTGTTTTAGCTTCGTTATTCAGAATAGCAGAAACAAATTTTTCACGGATGAAATCAATTGCGACTTCGCTTGGATGGGTCATTTCGGAGGCGTAAAAACGATAGTCGCGTAACTCATCGAGCAAAAGCTCATAAGACGGGAAATAGGAGATTACGTCGGACCCATATTTGGACTTCAATTCGTCTGTTGCCAAAAGAAGTGTCGACTTACTTAGCTGGTTTTCATGCGCTCCATCTTTTAAATGCCTGATTGGACTAACTGTGAAAATCAGGTGGAGATCAGGATTCAAGCTTATCATCTTATCAATAAGTGGAAACCAGGTTTCAGTTATTTGCGAAACTGATAGCCGGTATCGGTTAAATGTTGCTGCAGGAAGTTTATGACAGTTTGAAACAACAACCCCATTTGTTGTATTTTGAAATACCCATGAAGTGCCAAAAGTTATAAAAAGGTGATGGCAGTTTTTCAAAATACAAGATGCTTCAGCAGCTTGTTTATTGATATGCGCTAAAGTATCTGCCGGATCGGAACATGAAAACCGGCTGTGATGGGAGAAACTGTTGTATTTACCGTTGGCATAGAACAAGTCCTGTTCAGTGAAGATTTTACCTGAGATAAGAAGATCGAGACTGTTCGCTATTGAAACAGGATTGTAAAGAATTCCGAAAGGGTTAACCATGATTGGAAAACAAAGTTCCTGAAGATAAGTTCCGATATTTTCGGCAAAACAAGATCCGATCATCATTGATTGATGACGGTAGCTCAGTTTTTTTACGATTTTGGGCAGTTCAACCTCTGTACTGAATTTTATCATATTCCTTTTTTTATCCAATCGATCATAAAATCCATCACTTCACCGCTTCTCTCAGAATTGTGCAATTGATGTCCGGCAAATTTCCATTCGCGATAATTAATCTGTCCCGGCGATTCATCATATAATTTGCGGGTTGCTGTTCCATTCATAATCAGATCGTCTCTTCCTTGCATCAACAAAAGTGGCGTCTCGATTTCAGTAAGATGGGTAATTATCCATTGCACCTCTTTTTCGACTTCCGAAAAAAGTCTGGCTGATATTCTATTGTGTACAAATCCATCTTTTTCTCTTATTTCGCCACTTCCATCTAATGTTGAAAAATCGGAAGAGCGAAGTCCGGTTTTGAAAGTGAGAAATGGCGTTATTAAATTTCCGGTTTTAATGATTGCTGAAAGTAGCTTCCCGGGAGGTTTTGTCAGCTGAAGCCAGGGTGAAGAGGCAATAGCCAGCTCAGGAAGTGTTGTTGATTTAAGAAGATAACTTAAAACGATTGTTGCGCCAAGGCTGTGTCCATATAAAACTACCGGAATTCCAGGGAAAAGTGCTTTTGCTTTTTCGTGTAATAAGATTACATCTTTTTGAAGATCGTCAAACCTGCGGATTACTCCACGCCGGCCTTGCGATCTGCCATGTCCGCGGTAATCGAAGGCAAGAACTGCTAAATTCCGGTTTGTTAGTTTTGAAAACCATTCATCATATCTCCGGCAATGATCTCCATGACCATGTACAAAGGCAACAACTGCTTCAGGCCGTTCATTTGAAGGCCATTGCAGGGCATAAAGGTCAAGCCCGTCGAACGATTTCCATTTATATTCTGTTGGTGACATGATGAGCGATCATGGAAAAATTACCAATGCAAAGATATGATCTAAATCATTCATTCACATAACCGACGTTCCGCCTGATACGGTCATAGCCTGCTCTTTCGAATGCTGACTGACGGAACATTTTAGTATAGGTGTTGTGATTTAGTGCTTCCCAGTCTTTCTTTTTCATTTCCAGCAATCCTTCAACAGGTATAAAATCAAGGCTTTGGCTGGGCTTCGCTTTTTTATTCCACGGACAAACATCCTGGCAAATGTCGCATCCAAATATCTGATTATGTAAGCTTTCGCGAATCGACTCCGGAATCTCGTCTTTATTTTCAATCGTGTGGTACGAAATACATTTTCGGGCATCAATTGTTCGTGGTGAAACGATAGCACCGGTTGGGCAAGCGTCGATACAACGTGTACAATTTCCACAATAATCGGCCACGAAAGGGCCATCGTAATTCAATTCCAAATCAACAATCAATTCACCAATAAACACATACGAACCAAGTTCTTTGGAGATAAGGAGTGAATTTTTTCCAATCCATCCTAATCCGGCAGCTTTGGCCAACGGACGTTCAAGTACCGGAGCCGAATCGACAAATGACCTTCCACGACAGGGGGAAAGTGCCGATTGAATGAATATTAAGAGATTATTAAGCTTTTCTTTTACTACCAGGTGATAGTCTTTTCCGTAGGCATATTTCGAGATGACGGGTGCGTCAGGATCGGCTTGTTTTTGGGCAGGATAGTAATTGATCAGAACCGAAATTACAGATTTTGCACCCTCTTCGATTTTACCAGGATCGAGTCGCATTTCGAAATGATTGGCCATATAGGCCATCGATGCATTCATCCCGTTCGAAAGCCAGTTTTGAAGTCGGTCGCGTTCCTTGTCGAGACAATGCACAGCCGATATTCCACATGCAGAAAACCCAAGCTCAAGTGCTTTTTCCTTGATTCGTAGGCTGTATGTTTCGGGAAGTTGCATCGTGAAGAATTTTAAAACCTTTACTGATCGAAAAAAACCTTGGCAGAATCCGGTAAAAGAGAATTGACCTTATTCGTTTGTCAGACAATAAGGTTTAAAACAAAGGAATGATAATTTTCACAGGGTTCACCAAATTCAAACAGGGTTTTCCTGGTTACATAAATCCCAACTCCAGGCGTGCCTCTTCAGACATCATCGACTTTTCCCAGGGTGGTTCAAAGGTGATCTCTACTTTGCAGGATTCTATCCCTTCCACCTTTTTCGACATGTATTCCACATCAGCCAGAATCATATCGGCAGCCGGACAGTTTGGTGCGGTAAGCGTCATCAATACTTTGGCCTCATTGTCTTCAATGTCAACGCTGTATACGAGTCCTAAGTCGTATATATTCACCGGAATTTCGGGATCGTAAACTTCCTTTAATTGTTCTATGATTAAATCTATTCTTGCGTCCATTTTCTATTTTTTTGCTGAAATTTTCTCGTACGCCAACGCATACAGTTTCATTTGTTTTACCATGGCAAGGAGACCATTTGAACGGGTGGGCGATAGATGCTGCCGTAACCCAATCTCGTCGATAAAGCGTGGTTCGGATTCAAGTATCTCTTTCGGCGTGCGATCGGAATATATCCGTAGCAACAATGCCACTAATCCTTTAACAATCAATGCGTCGCTTTCGGCTTCAAATTTGATCTTACCTACAGTAAATTCCTGGTGCAACCAAACCCTGGACTGACATCCGCGAATCAGGTTACTTTCAACCTTGTATTTCGCATCAATGGGAGCCATTTCGTTTCCAATTTCGATAAGGTATGCATATTTATCCATCCAATCCTCAAATCCTGAAAACTCTTCAACAATCTCCTGCTGTATTTCGTCTATCGTCATTTAATGTTTCTTTTACTTTTCAAAAGTAGCGAATTTTAAAACATCGCTTTCAACCTGATCAAAGCCTTGCAAAAAGCATTAATCTCATCGAAAGTATTATAGAATGCGAATGAAGCGCGCACCATGTTTTCTACCTCGTAATGATCCATCACCGGATCGGCGCATAAACGGCCCGTTCTGACTGCAATTCCAAGCTGATCGAGTAATGTTCCCAGATCAAACGGGTGAACGCCCTCGATGTTAAAACAGATCACAGCAGCTTTAGATGGCGCTTCACCGTAAATTTTCAGCCCTTCAATCTGTTTCAGTTTTTCAGTTGCAACTGTAAGCAGATCATGTTCGTAGTTGCTAAACGGCTGATGTTCATTTCGCTGAATATAATCAATTGCAGCGGCGAAACCAATTGCGCCTACATAATTTGGAGTGCCGGCTTCGAACTTGTAAGGGAGTTGATTATATGTTGTTTTTTCAAAAGTTACACGGTCAATCATTTCGCCTCCACCCATAAAAGGTGGCATCTGATCCAGCCATTTCCGTTTTCCATAAAGGGCTCCGATACCTGTGGGTCCATAAATTTTGTGTCCCGAAAAAGCGTAAAAATCGCAGCCAAGTTCTTGAACATCAATTTTAAGGTGTGGTGCACCTTGGGCTCCGTCAATCAACACCGGGACATTTTTTAGGTGTGCTTTCAGAATGATTTCTCTTATTGGATTGATTGTTCCTAATGTATTGGAGACATGTGCCGCAGCCAGAATCTTTGTTTTGCTGGTTATTAAGCTGTCCAAAAGTTCAATCTGTAATTCTCCGTTGTCACGAAAGGGAAGTACTTTTAAAATGGCACCACGTCTGTTGCACATCATTTGCCAGGGTACAATGTTGGCATGGTGTTCCATTTCGGTGACAATCACCTCATCTCCAACGTTGATGAATGCCTCGCCAAACGAAAATGCGACAAGATTAATCGATTCGGTAGTTCCGTGTGTAAATATAACCTCTGCTGCTTCGGCTGCATTAATATACCGACGAACAGTTTCCCGGCTTGCTTCGAATGCTTCAGTTGTCTTATTGGCGAGATAATGGGTGGCACGGTGGATATTGGCATTCGTACGGAGCGAAAATTCATCCATTCGTTCGATTACCTGAATTGGCCGCTGACTTGTTGCAGCATTATCGAAATAGATTAAAGGCTTTCCGTGGATTTTTTGATCAAGAATCGGAAAATCTTTCCGTATTTTAGAAATATCGGGAATCATGATGTATATATAAGATATATAGTATTATAACAGTTGATCAACGAATACAATCCAATGCGCAGGAGTGGCATTTCGATACCTCGCCTCTTAATCGTTTATTCACCAGTTTGTCGATCACGTCGCGCAATTTATCAACTTTTATCTCTGCAAGTACCTCATGGGCAAAGGCAAACATCAGCATCAGCCGCGCCTCTTTCTCGTTGATACCCCTGGATTGAAGGTAGAAAAGCGCCTCTTCGTTAATGCTACCTACCGTTGCCCCGTGCGAGCATTTTACATCATCATTGTCGATTACCAGTTGCGGTTTGGTATTCATTTTTGCCGCATTCGTAAGCAGTACGTTGTTATTTCGTTGGTAAGCCTGGGTTTTCACTGCATGAGGCGCAACATGAATTCGTCCCGTAAACCCACCGGTAGAGCTGTCGTCGAGAATGTTTTTATAGAGTTGATTGCTCTGGCAATTGGGTTTAGCATGTTCGATAAATGTGTAATTATCAACATGTTGATTTTTATCGGATAAGGCCAGACCACAGATTTTAGCTTCTGCATGTTCGCCGTCGAGCAATACGTTGAGGTTATTACGGATAATTCCGCCATGAAGTGAAACCGCGTTGGTCACCAAATGCGAATTGCGCTGTTGCCGGATGTAAAGTCCTGTCAGATTTGCTGTCTTATTATGCTGGTTTTGAATACTGTAAATATCGATTACGGCGTCTTCGCCAATTTCAAATTCGGTCACATTGTTGATGATGAAATTCTGAGGCAACAAGGTATGGTCGCAGAACATGATCTTCGCCTGGCTGTTTTTACCTGCAATGATCAGGTTACGTTGCGTTACATATAGGTCGTCTTCGCTTCTCAAAATATTTATAAGTTGCAAAGGCTTGGAAATATGTGTATTATCTGGTATGTAGATGAATAATCCATCCTGTGCGAAGGCTGTGTTCAGGGCGATTAATGGATCTGTACCGGCTTTTGCTAATTTGCCATAGTATTTTTCCACCAGGTCGCGGTTTTCAACGACTGCTTTTCGAAAGCTTTTAATAATGACTCCTTCCGGGTATGAACTACTTGGGTTGTTCGACTCGTCATACCATCCGTTCACAACAAGTATCAGGTGCGTATCGAATTCGGGAACGTCGCAGCTGAAAACATCTTTTAGATCTACATCGAACTCATCGGTTTTAAAAGCCCGTCTGAAATTTTCGTTTTCAAAAAGGCGCGTGAGATCGGTATATTTATAATTCTCGTTTTTAAATCCCGGAATTCCCATTCGTTGAAAAGCATCAAGTGCGGGTCGCCGGGAACTATTGATCCAATCGGGCAAACTGTCTTTAATTTTCGATAGATTCAGTTCATAAATATCGCTGATCCGTCGGACAGTAGTCGTTTTATCCAGTACTTCTGCCATAGCTATTCTCCTTGCTCTTTTTTAATCCAGTCGTAACCTTTCTCTTCGAGCTCTAAAGCCAGTTCTTTACCAGCCGATTTAACAATCCGGCCATCATAGAGAACGTGCACAAAATCAGGCACAATATAGTCAAGCAATCGTTGATAATGTGTAACCAGAATTGTTGCATTATTAGGTGTCTTTAGTAAATTGACCCCGTTCGAAACGATCCGAAGTGCATCGATATCGAGGCCACTGTCTGTTTCATCGAGAATGGCTAATGTTGGTTCGAGCATAGCCATCTGGAAGATCTCATTCTTCTTTTTCTCTCCTCCGGAAAATCCTTCGTTTACGGAACGGTTGGTTAACTGGGAATCAATCTGAACCATTGCTTTTTTCTCACGCATCAGCTTCAGGAAATCCCCGGCGGATAAGGCAGGCTGATCACGATATTTACGATGTTCGTTTACAGCAGTTTTCAGGAAGTTCACCATGCTTACACCTGGTATTTCTACCGGGTATTGAAAACCGAGAAACAAACCCTCTTTTGCTCTTACGTCTGCTGACATTTCGAGCAAATCCTTTCCATTAAATATGGCGGTGCCATGTGTTACCTCAAAATTGGTATTACCTGCCAAAACGTTTGCGAGTGTACTTTTGCCGGAACCATTTGGCCCCATGATTACGTGAACCTCGCCTGCGTTAACCGTGAGGTTTATTCCTTTTAATATATCTTTTCCTTCGACTCTGGCGTATAAATCTTTAATTACTAGCATATTCTAAATTTCATTGTCATTTTTAATTATCCCACACTGCCTTCAAGGCTTATTTGCAATAGTTTTTGAGCTTCAACCGCAAATTCCATCGGAAGTTTGTTGATCACTTCCCGGGCATAACCGTTGACGATCATACCAATCGCATCTTCAGTCGAAATTCCGCGCTGGTTACAGTAAAAGATCTGATCTTCACCAATTTTAGAGGTGGTTGCTTCATGTTCAACCACTGAACTGCTGTTCGCGACTTCGATATATGGAAATGTATGAGCACCACAGGTATCGCCCAATAAAAGCGAATCGCATTGCGAATAGTTGCGCGCATTTTCGGCTTTCGAAGCGACACGGACAAGTCCACGGTATGAGTTCGAACTATGGCCAGCCGAAATTCCCTTCGAAACAATCGTACTTTTTGTATTCTTCCCGATATGGATCATTTTAGTTCCCGTATCAGCTTGCTGGAAATTATTTGTAAGCGCCACAGAGTTAAATTCTGCCACCGAATTATCGCCCATTAGGACACAACTTGGATATTTCCAGGTAATTGCCGAACCGGTTTCAACCTGATTCCAGAGTATTTTTGAAGAAACTCCTTTACAGACACCGCGTTTGGTTACAAAGTTGAAGATTCCACCTTTGCCATTTTTATCGCCGGGATACCAGTTTTGAACCGTGGAATATTTCACTTCGGCACGGTCGAGGGCAATGATTTCAACCACTGCCGCATGAAGCTGGTTTTCATCACGCATTGGGGCTGTACACCCTTCAAGATATGACACATAGCTGTCATCGTCAGCAATTATCAAGGTTCGTTCGAACTGGCCGGTATTTTTGGCATTAATCCGGAAATAGGTAGAAAGTTCCATCGGACAACGCGTCCCTTTCGGAATATAAACAAACGATCCGTCTGAGAAAACTGCCGAATTTAACGCCGCAAAGTAATTGTCGTTGTAGGGCACTGCCATTCCGAGGTATTTTTGAATTAAATCGGGATGGTGTTTAACAGCCTCGCTGAAAGAACAGAAGATAATCCCACGCTCAGCCAACGTCTCCTTAAAGGTTGTTTTAACAGATACACTGTCGATTACGGCGTCAACAGCAACACCCGAAAGCATTTTTTGCTCTTCCAGCGGAATCCCCAGCTTTTCGAATGTACGCAGCAATTCGGGATCAACTTCATTCAGGCTCTCATATTTTGCCTGTTGACTGGGAGCGGCATAAAATATGATTTCCTGGTAGTCAATCTCCGGAATTTTCAGTTGAGCCCATTCGGGCATCGTCATCGTCAGCCATCGTCTGTAAGCTTTGAGGCGGAATTCGAGCATAAACTCAGGCTCATCCTTTTTAGCAGAAATAATTCTAACCACCTCTTCACTCAATCCTTTGACAATCGTATCGGTTTCTATATCTGTCACAAAACCAAATCGATAGTCGCGCTGGGTGACTTCATGTAATAATTTATTTTGGTCTTCCATGATAGTGTCTAAATTCAATAATATAGTCCATTAACAATCAAATACCTTAAATTCCTATTTTGTGTTTAAATAGACTGGTTATAAATTGCAAAGATACAAAATGAACACTACTTTTGGGATTGCTAAATTCTGAATTACGAATTATTACATATGACAAACGCAACACGCACAAAAACAGCGCTTTCCGAACTTGGGGAATTTGGATTAATCCGTCGCCTCACCGAAAATATTGTTTTAAAAAACGAGAGTACGATAAAAGGCGTAGGGGACGATTGCGCAGTTTTGGACTTTAAAAATAAAAAAATTGTAGTTACAACGGATTTGCTTACTGAGGGAATTCATTTTAACCTGATGTATGTCCCATTGAGGCATTTGGGCTATAAGGCTGTCACGGTGAATCTTAGTGATGTGTATGCAATGAATGCAACGCCAAAACAAATAACTGTTTCGATTGCTGTTTCAGCAAAAATGTCGGTTGAAGCACTTGACGATCTTTATTCAGGAATTTATCTTGCATGCGAAAGATACAATGTCGACCTGGTTGGAGGCGATACTACCTCATCGTTAACGGGACTTACGATTTCTGTGACAGCCATAGGTGAAGCCGATGAGGAGGATCTTGTTTACCGCAACGGAGCGAAAAATACCGATTTGTTGTGTGTTACGGGTGACCTCGGAGGCGCCTATATGGGTTTGCAATTGCTTGAACGCGAGAACGAAGTGTTTAAAGTGAATCCCCAAATGACACCACAATTTGCAGGTTACGATTATATTCTTGAAAGACAATTAAAGCCGGAAGCAAGGAAAGATATTCCACCGTTATTTAAAGAATTGGGAATCAGGCCTACTTCGATGATTGATATTTCTGACGGACTTTCATCGGAAATACTTCATTTGTGTACTGAAAGTGAAGTTGGCTGTCGGCTTTATGAAGACCGGCTTCTTTATGACAATCAAACAAAAAAAATGGCTGATGAGCTAAATATCAATCCGTTGGTTGCCGCATTAAATGGTGGTGAAGACTACGAATTGCTTTTTACGCTTCCCGTAACTGACCACGATAAGATCCGGAACCATCCCGACATTTCAGTTATTGGTCACATTACAGACAAAAGTGAAGGAGTCAACCTGATTACTGCCGGTGTCGGTCAGGCAATCCCATTGCAGGCACAAGGATGGAATCCCTTAAAAAATTGAATTCTTAATCCTTCTGGAGATAACCCACCCTTCGAGCGGTCGCTGACCCTCGAAGAGTAGGTTATTTAAAATGTGTCCGGTAACGAACACCCCAATGTAAAAAACTGTACATTTTTGAACAGTTTATTTCTCACCAAAAAGAAATCAAATATTTATTTATCAAATAGATACATTTGGTGGCATGACTCTTGTTAAACAGAGGAAAGCCAATTGTAGATCAAATTAAAAAAATCTGATTTTCACTGTAACGATTTGAGAAACTTGACGTCTAATAAATTTTAAATGTCCGGGAACGGGCAGTAATTGATAAAACTTAAATAAAATGATACAGATTAGTAATCTGCATAAGTCGTATGTGATGGGCAGCAACAGCCTTCATGTTTTAAAAGGATTGGATCTGGATATTGATGAGGGCGAATTTGTATCCATAATGGGTTCATCCGGATCGGGTAAGTCGACTTTATTGAATATCCTGGGAATTCTTGATGACTACGATGAGGGGAGCTATTACCTGGGTGGCAGGCTGATGCAAGGCCTGAACGAAACCAAAGCTGCCATGACCCGCAATGAAATGATTGGTTTTATCTTTCAGTCATTTAACCTGATTTCATTTAAAAATGCCGTTGAGAATGTGGCTTTACCGCTTTATTATCAGAAAGTAAGCCGAAAAAAGCGAAATCTTATTGCGCTTGAATACCTTGACCGGCTTGGATTAAAAGAATGGGCACATCATTTACCCAGCGAGATGTCGGGCGGACAAAAACAGCGAGTGGCAATAGCACGTGCGCTGATTTCCAAACCTAAGATCATTCTTGCTGACGAACCTACCGGAGCACTTGATTCTACTACCTCTTTTGAAGTCATGGATATCCTAAAGGAGATCAATGACCAGGGTAAGACTGTGATCATAGTGACGCATGAGCACGATATCGCTGCAATGACCAAAAAAATCATCCGTCTAAAAGACGGTGTGATTGAAGAGGTTATTAAGAATGGAGAATTGCAGATGTTCAAAGACCGCGTACGAACCGAATAAAACCTGTTACCATGTTTGATGTAGATGTTTGGCAGGAGATTTTCTCTACCATTAAAAAGAATAAACTGCGGACCTTCCTCACCGGGTTCTCTGTCGCCTGGGGTATTTTTATGCTGATGATCCTGCTGGGATCTGGAAATGGCCTTCAAAACGGTGTGAAAGAGCAATTTGCTGATAACTCTGTAAATATCATGTGGATGTGGACTGGCGAAACGTCAATGCCTTACCATGGACTAAAAGAGGGTCGCCCGATCAAATTCAAAAATGATGATTACACATTTTTAAAGGAAAAGAGTGAAGATCTTGAGTTGGTGTCGTCGAGGTTTTATTTGCCTGGGAATATCATGTACACCTATAAGAATGAATATGGCTCTTTCGAAACCTCATCGTGCCATCCGGCTTTAAAAGAGATGGAGAAGGTGGTGATCGTTTCGGGTCGTTTTATCAATGATCTTGATATGACTGATTTCCGTAAAGTGATTGTAATTGGTGAGAATATCCGTAAAGCGCTGTTCAAGGACGAGGATCCAATGGGTAAGTATGTGAAATTGAACAATGTTCCTTTTAAAGTTGTAGGCGTATCATTTGATAAAAAGAGGCAGAATGAGCGAACCGCTTATATTCCGGTTTCGACTGCACAGCGCATTTTTAACGGAGCAGACAGGGTGCATACATTTGCTGTAACAACAAAAATGGTGAAGACTGCTGAAGAAGCAGAAGCGATTACTGAAAGAGTACGGCAGGATATGGCATTGCGTCATAATTTCGATCCAAAAGATAAGCGCGCAATGGGTTCATTCAATATGCTGACGGAATATATCCGCACGATGAAAATTTTTCAGGCTATTAAGATATTTGTGTGGATTATTGGAATCGGAACACTCATTGCCGGAATTGTTGGTGTTAGCAATATCATGTTGATATTAGTGAAAGAGCGCACCCGTGAAATTGGTATCCGTAAGGCACTAGGGGCATCACCCGCATCGGTAATCGGTCTTGTTCTGCTCGAATCAATTTTGATAACAACAGTTGCCGGTTATATCGGACTTTTGTTTGGTGTGAGTATAATGGAGGGCATTAATTTAGCCATTGAACAAATGCTGGCAACCGGCGGAGGCGACGGTATGTTTTTCCGTAATCCTACTGTTGACTTCTTTACTGCTATTACCTCAACGCTGATTTTGGTTATTTCGGGTGCACTTGCAGGTTATTTGCCTGCACGCAAAGCGGCTAACGTGAAACCAATAGAAGCATTACGCGACGAATAATCGATCAATAGATTTTCTGAATCGACCTTTTTGCGAATTCGGATTAGTAACCTATAAAAAACAGAAAGCGATGTTTGATATCGACAGGTGGAATGAAATTTGGAATGCCCTGGCAAAGAATAAAATCAGGAGTTTGCTCACAGCGTTTGGTGTATTTTGGGGCATCTTCATGCTTATTGTGATGGCAGGAGCTGGGAAGGGACTTGAAAATGGTGTTTCTGAAGGCATTGCACGATTTGCCACTAATTCAGCATTCTTTTGGACAGACCGAACCGCCGAACCTTATAAAGGGTTCAAGCGTGGCCGTTACTGGAATATGGAAGCGGAGGATCTTGTATATCTAAGGAATAATGTGCCTGAGATAGAATATATTACACCGAAAAACTTCGGAGGTCGTAACAACGGTGGACCTAATGTGATAAGAGGAAAGAAAAACGGCGCTTTTAATGTCAAGGGCGATTATCCCGACTATGTTAAAATCGATCCTTGCACCGTGTTGAAAGGTCGTTGGATCAATGAAATGGATATTCGCGACAAACGCAAAGTGTGTGTGATTGGGGAGAAAGTATTTGAACAGATGTTCGATCCAAAGGAAAACCCGCTTGGACAATATCTTAAAATATCAGGGGTGTATTATCAGGTGGTTGGATTAATTAAACCCGAAACAAGGATAAACATAAATGGTCGTACCGAAGAGTCTGTATCTATTCCTTTCACTACAATGTTACAGACTTATAACATGGGCAACCAGGTGCATTTCCTCGCAATTACAGCTAAAAAAGGTGTGCCTGTAACAGTCGTGGAAGAGAAGGTAAAGGAGTTCATTAAAAAGAAGCACTCGATTGCCCCGACAGATCTTCAGGCGTTGAACAGTGTAAATATTGAAAAGGAATTTAAACAGATGAGTGGCCTTTTTCTCGGGATTCAGATCTTAACCTGGATCGTTGGGGTAGGAACACTTCTTGCCGGAGTAATTGGTGTAAGTAATATCATGCTTGTCATTATAAAAGAACGGACAAAAGAGATTGGAGTGCAGCGGGCTATTGGTGCCACACCACGTACAATCATTTCACAGATTATGCTTGAAAGCGTCGTTTTAACTACAGTCGCCGGGTATATCGGATTATCGCTCGGGGTCGGACTGCTGGAATTGGTCAACAAGGTGTTGGAAAGTACAGCAGGGAAAAGTGATGACAATGTGTTTTTTACACATCCTGAAGTCAGCCTTACCGTGGCAATTTCGGCGCTGGCAGTATTGATTGTTGCAGGATTGTTTGCAGGGATGATTCCGGCGACAAGAGCCATAAAGATCAAACCAATAGATGCATTAAGAGAAGAATAATACAGGAAATAAATTAATTAACAGAATAATAGAATTGTCATGGAAAAGAAGAGTGGAAATATCATGAGAAAAATTTTTAAAATTTTCGGGATCACATTACTTGCGGCAGTGTTCATTGGAACATTTGTATTCCTTTACCAGAAATCGCAGGCAAAACCTGATGTATTTGAGATTCAGAAGGCGACGGTTACCAATATTGTGAAGAAAACGGTTGCCACTGGTTCTGTAATTCCCCGCAAAGAGATTGAAATTAAGCCCCAGGTATCGGGTATTGTTGAGGAGATCTTTATTCTGGCCGGACAGAAGATTAAAAAAGGCGATGTCATTGCACGTGTTAAGATCATCCCTGACATGGTCAATCTGAACAATGCTGAATCACGCGTTAATCGGGCCAAGTTAAACCTGGATGATGCAAAGATCGATTTCGACAGACAGTCAGCACTTTTTGCAAAACAGGTGACTTCGAAAGAGGAATTTCAGAAAGCAAAACTTACCTACAATTCAGCCAAAGAAGAATCAGAAGCTGCTGAGAACAACCTCGAACTGATTCGTAAAGGGGTTACCAAAAATTCGGCAACCACAACCAATACGTTGATTCGCTCGACCATCGAGGGAATGGTACTTGACGTGCCGGTTAAAGAAGGGTTCTCTGTCATTCAGGCCAATAACTTTAATGCCGGAACTACAATCGGAATCGTTGCAGACATGAACGATATGATTTTCCAGGGAAAGGTTGATGAAACCGAAGTTGGAAAAATTAAGGAAGGGATGAATATTGAGCTGACCATCGGCGCAATTGAGTCAGAAAAATTCAACGCGATACTCAAATACATCGCTCCCAAGGGTTTGGTTGAAAATGGCGCTATTCAGTTTGATATTAAGGCTGATGTGAAATTGAAGGAAGGGCAGTTTATCCGCTCAGGCTATAGTGCAAATGCGAATATTGTGCTCGATAAACGCGACAGCGTCCTAGCGATTCCCGAAGGATTACTCAAGTTTCAAAAGGACTCAGCTTATGTAGAAGTAGAGTCACTCCCGCAAAAATTCGACAAGAAATTTGTGAAAACAGGTATTTCTGACGGGATTAATATTGAGATCATCTCAGGGATTACGAAAGAAGATCGTTTAAAAGGCCTACTGGTTGACCCGAAGAAAAAAGAGGGCGAAAAAAAATCATAAAACAATAAAATAACAGCAAAACGTTTAATAATTTAGCGAATTCGCTGTCACTTAAAAATTTCACCTATGATACGGACTATTTTTACGATTACTTACCTGCTATTTGTAGCACTTTTTGCCTCGCTTCAAGCGCAGGAGATTTGGAGTCTTGAGAAATGCATCAACTATGCGCTCGACAATAATATCAAAATTAAGCAGGGAGTAATCGCGACTGGTTATCAGCAAAATCAGTTAAAGCAAACAAAGTATTCGCGGTTGCCTAATCTGACCGGACAAGTGTCGCAGAATTTAAATTTTGGTCGTTCGCTTACCTACGACAATACCTATAAGGATATCAATTCGTCTCAGACTGACTTTGGTATAGGTACAAATATTCCTGTATTTCAGGGATTTTATATCACAAATAACATCTCAAAACTTGAGTTGGATCTTCAGGCCAGCATTGAAGATCTTTCGAAGGCCAAGAGTGATATATCGGTCAATATTGCATCAACCTTTCTGGAGATTCTTTTTGCCAAAGATCTTGTTAAAGTATCGGAAGATCAACTTTCGGTTACCAATCTTCAGATCAAGCAAATTACTGAAAAAGTCGATGCTGGTAGTCTTGCCAGGGGAAGTCTGCTCGAGATTGAAGCACAGGCAGCAGGTGAAGAGTTAAACCTTGTGAATGCTCAAAACCAGTTAAAGATTGCAAGGCTCAGGTTGACTCAGTTGCTTGAACTCCCTTCTAACGATGCTTTTGATGTAGAAGTTCCTGCACTTCCTGAAATTAGTGCCCAGGCATCCATCGTTTCTGCCGGCGAAGTATATAAGTCGGCCGTACTGACCCGCCCTGAAATCAAAGGTGCAGATTTACGGTATCAGAGTTCTCAGTATCAATTGAAAATGGCTCAGGGGGCGCTTTATCCGACGATTAGTCTTTACGCAAATATTTACGATTCGTATAATAACAAATACAAAGATATTAATGGCGCCGACATCGCTTTTTCCAAGCAATTGAAGAATAACCAAAGAAAAGGAATTGGTGCGCAGATGAATATCCCGATTTTCACACGTTTTGCGAATAAAATACAGATCGACAATGCACGTCTTCAGGTTTTAAATACTCAACTGGAGCTTGAAAGCACGAAGAAGTTGCTCCGTTCCGATATTGAGACTGCCCAGACAACAGCTATTGCAGCACTGAACAGATTCAATTCGAATCAGAAAGCGGTTTCTTCGATGAGGGAAGCTTTCCGTTATTCAGAAGAGAAATTTGGGGTTGGACTTGTAAATGCGGTTGAGTATAATACCGCAAAAACAAAGCTGGCTAAATCGGAATCCGATCTTCTTCAGGCCAAGTATGAGTTTATCTTCCGCACAAAGATCCTCGATTTCTACCGTGGTCTTCCACTGACACTTTAATTTTTGTTTTTATAAATAGCGAAGGGCTGCGGATTTATTCGCAGCTTTTTTTGTGAATAAACCCCGACGTTTTACAAAAAAACTCTGGGGTTTGAAATGTGTCAAATCGTATCTTTGGATTTCTTATAACAGCTTTTTTGTATCTTTGGTGTATAAAAGCATGTGCCATGCCTAAAAATACTAACTTTTAAAGACATTTGGATTTTTGTTATTTATGGTACTGATATGAATGAAAATAGAATGCATATTCATGTTGGTAAAAAAGCAACTTTTAAGCTGTGTAAGATTTGGCTTGAACCCAAAATTGAAATTTCAGATATAGGAGAATTAAGTCAAAAACAACAAAATGAAGTTCTTGAAATAGTAAAAGCTTATAAAAATGAATTAATCCAACAATGGAAAGATTTTGTAAATGGTAAAAACATCAAAGTAATTAAAATAAAGTAGTTATGAAGGCAAATTCATTTATTGAGGGATTTTGGGACGTGACCCCTAAAATCCAAAAGATATCATTCCAGATTAGGGGTAAGATTAATGTTCAATTAGAAGATGGGAGAAATATTGTGGTTCCAATTTCTAAATTTCCAAGCATTAAAAAATTAACTCCTTCACAACGCCTAAAATGGTACTTATTCGGTAATGGGTTTTCGTTTGATGATTGTAATGAAGTTTATCATATAGAGCAGATTTTAGGTAATTTTAAAACATATCAGCATGAGGTATAAAAGGATTGGTCTTGCGATGTGAATTAAAGCACCCGCTTTGCCAGTAATTTAGTGGCAAAGGTCGCAAATGCCACCACTGTAATTGAGCTGATCGGCATCAGAATAGCGGCCACTACCGGAGACAGGTTTCCTGTGAGGGCAATCGATAAACCGACCAGGTTGTATAGAAAAGAAATCCCGAAACTTATCTTCACTACCACAAGCGATTTGCGTGCAAAACTGATATAAGCGGTCAGCCGGTGAAACTGCGTGGCTTCGATGATCGCGTCGCCTGCGGGTGAAAAATGGTAAATGTCGTCGGCAATCGAAAGGGCCACATTGCTTTGCATAAATGCCCCTGCATCGTTGAGACCGTCGCCCGTCATCATCACGTTTCTCCCGTTATCACGAAGTCGCGTGATAAACTCCATCTTATTTTGAGGCTGTTGATTGAAGTAGATCTTTCCTTCCCCGAAATAGGGCAGCAGATGCTCCTTTTCAGCGTCATTATCACCCGACAGCAGGTACAAATCGAATTGTTTTCCCAATTGATGAATGACCTTGTCAAATCCCGCACGGTATTGATTGCTGATTTTATAATGTCCTCTGATGACCTGGTTGATTGAAATATAAATGCCTGAATCTTTGACTTTCATTTCATCTGTGGCTCCGCAAACAAACGCCTGCGAACCCAGCTTAACGGGTATTCCATCGACCGTGGCGAAGATCCCTTTCCCCGACATCTCGATAAACCCGTGCGTTACGAGCGGCTGAATATTTCCAAAATACCTGTCCAGGGCCTGGCTTAACGGGTGGGTCGATTGCTGAACAAGCGACTTGATGGCCTGGATTTCCCAATCGGTTAAAGCGCTGCCCGTAAAATTGATATTATTTTCATCGGGTTTGGTAAGGGTGCCGGTTTTATCGAAAACAACGGTGTCAATTTTGGCGAGTTTCTCAATCACGCGGATGTTCTTCAGGTACATCCCCTTGGATCCCAAAATGCGCATCGCGGTACCCAGCGTAAACGGAAGCGACATCGCCAGCGCGCACGGGCACGCCACGATCAGTACCGATGTGAGGACCAGAATGGCTGTATGAAAATCACCCATTATCATCCATCCTGCAAATCCCGAAAGGGCAATGATGATAATGGTTACTGTGAAGTAGATACTGATGGAATCGATGAGGCTTGTGAGCGACCGGCGGGTATCCTGCTTGGGTTCCTTCTGGTTCCAGAGTTGGGTGAGATGACTTTGTTTGACTTCGCGTTCAACCTTTATCGTGATGGCGCCATTGATTTGAATACCGCCCGCATAAACAAAATCACCGGGTTCCTTTTTAACCGGAACCGATTCCCCTGTCACAAAGCTGTAATCAATCAGCGCGGTGCCATCAACTAATATTCCGTCGGCAGGTATGAGTTCTTTACTCCTGATCAAAAGGATATCGCCAACAGTAATCTCCTCCAACAAAGTACTCAGCTGAATGCCATTTTCGATCTTTGTGACCGCAACGGGGAAATACGATTTATAATCCCTGTCGAACGAAAGCGACTGGTAAGTTTTACTTTGATACCATTTACCGATCAGCAGGAAAAACAGGAATCCCGAAAGGGTATCGGAATAGCCCGGACCACTGGAGGTGAGCACTTCAAAACTGGTCACGAAAAACAACGCGAGGATACCCAGTGCAATCGGCAGGTCGATGTTGACAATCCCTTTCTTCAGGTTCTTCCATGCCGAGATGATATAGTCGCTGCCGCTGTAAAAAACAAGCGGAACAGTGAGGATAAAGCTGATGTAGTATAGGAAAGTCCCGAGCGAGTCGCCCAGCGGTTTACCGTTGAAATACTCGGGTAAGCTGTACAACATCACATTCCCGAACACGAATCCGGCAACTCCTATCTTATACATCAGGGTCCGGTCGATGGAATGGATGTCTTTTTTCTCGAGCGTTTTAAGCGAAATATCAGGAATATAGTGAATGGAAACAAGCAATTCGACCAACTGACGCAATGTAATCTCTGTCGTATCGAAACTGACAGCCACTTCTTTCCTGATAAAATCAACGGATGATTGCTTAATGCCGCTGTTCAGCCGGGTTAAGTGTTCAAGCAGCCAGATGCACGAAGCGCAATGGATGGATGGGATGTAAAAGGTGATCCGCGCCAGGTTGCCTTCCCGGAACTCGTACATCTTTTGCATAACCTCTTCTTTATCGAGGAAAGCATACTTGCCCTCATGAGCCGGATCCTCGATTTTGACCCCGGGGGTATCCTGGATGGTATAGTATTGGTAAAGTTTATTTTCGTTGAGCAGCTGATATACCTGTTTACAGCCGGAGCAGCAAAATTTTAGCTGATTGTAAATAACCGGGCTTTTACCGCAATCGGCACCACAATGTACACAGGCATTCTCTGACATCAAAAATCAATTACTAATTATTTACTTACGAGTGAATCAGGCTGGCAACATGCGTGTTTAATTGCACTAACGGCTTTTTCGGGTTTCGACATGTTCATGTGCGTGGCAGGTGTCAGCTTTTCTGCAGGTGGACTTAGGTATGGAATTCCCAGGCTCAATCCACGGAGGATAAAAATAGCTCCAATTAATACAACAATATAAGGAACTATTTTATTCATTTTATTCCGCACTGCAATACTGAATATGTTTCCGATCCATGTAATAAGCAGCATCATTGGAAGGGTTCCCAATCCAAAAAGTACCATAAATGCAATCCCAAGATAAACATTTCCGGTTCCGATTGCACCTGCAATGGCCAGGTAAACCAGTCCGCAGGGCAATAATCCGTTGATTAAACCGATCAGGAGCAACCCTTTGTACGAACGTTTCCGGAACAACTGCTGGATGGCCCGGCGCAGTGGAGCTGTAAAGAAATCAAAGTTACCGGGTATCCGGTTTCTGAAAATATAGGGGAGCGTCACCGATACAATCATGAAGGACCCCATCAGGATGGAAATCAGTTGCTGAAACCCCAACAGGTGAAAGCCTTGCCCGATCAGTCCAAAGATGGCGCCCATTGCACCGTAGGTAACGGTTCGTCCGATGTTGTAAAGCAATCCGCCGGCAGTTTTCTGCCAGACGTTATTACCCCTTAACGGCAGACTAAGTGCGATAGGTCCGCACATGCCTACACAGTGAAAACTACCCATTAAGCCTAATACGAAAGCGGTTATTAAGATTTCCATTAAAATTGAATTCGTCTTACATTTTACGCGATGCCATTACCTGCCGATTCCTGCGCTGATGGTTAACTGCCTGTTTAGTCAATAAAAAATTCTTTTTCAACCTGGTAGCTTTCCTGGTTGTAAAGCCACTGGAATTTCACCTTGAAACGGCCACCGGAGAGGAATTCTTTTTTGATGATTAATGAATCTGCATTGATCAGTCCCTGGAAATTAAAGTCTAACTTTTTATCGGAAGGACGGTAGAAATAGACTTGCATTGAGTCGGTCATCCGGTTGATTGTAGGTGCGAATCGGACTATCACGTTTTTATTTTGATTGAGCAGCCGAATGCTGTCGTTATAAACAGCCGACCGGCCCGTAATCTCCATCTGCTTTGTGTAATCGGCCCCCTTCTGGTAATAATCGGTGGTCACAAGGTCGTTGCTTTTACTTAACGAAAAAACGATAAACGCGATGCCCATCATGACAAAGACCGTCAGAAATAAGAATATGCTGTTTCCCCAATTTAATTTCATTCGTATATATTAATATTAAGTTGCTGTATATCTATGGGATCGAAGTGCATAATTTCGTAAATCCCGGATACCTGTTCATGGAACTCGCCCCGATTTATTGGGGCTCGTTCCATGCGTTTATAATTTGTTTTTTAATGGTCGCATGGAATCGAAGATCAGCGAAGCTAATAGCCATATAATCATTTTGGTTTGCGAAAAGTTTACGCTCATGGCTATTTCATCGGTATATTTTACGCTTTATAATGTCTTTATTTGAATGTTACGGTACTCCATCAGACCGCGATCGGCTTCGAGTCCCAGCGGACCAGTGACCGGAAGTGTGAGCGCCTCTTCCAGTACTTCTCCATTACAGGTGCACCTTGCAACGTTATTCTTTACAACAACCTCAATCTTATTCCAGTCTTGCGCTTTATAGTTTTTAAGTTCCGTGTAAGGACCTGCCACAAGGTAATCGCGGCATTGCAATTGTTTTCCACGGAGATAAATACCGCTGTCGGCATTCACGCCTGCACGAAATTCAATTGTCATGTAGAAGTCGCCGGGGTATTCTTGCTTTGTCCAGAGGCTGACCCAATGCGGACCCTTTACTTCATCCCAAGGATTGACCGTAATAATTCCGTCTTTCCCGGTGAAACGACCATCTTTCGAATCATTCTTTCCATCGAATGATTCAAATACGGTTTCCTCCTGATTCTTATTTAAATAACCCCAGCCGGTTAAATCTTTACCGTTGAAAGGATGGACGATATTGCCGGTCTGAGCGGAAGCTATTTCAACATCTATCCGTAAACAGGTAATTTCATCTGCAATTAGAATCCCGACCGGAGATTTTGGCGAAGCTGGTTTGGCAGCATTAACAGTTGTGACCAACAAGGATGTGAGGGTGAGGCAGAGAGAAAGGCGCAGAGCTGTTCCTGCCGTTAGGATTATTTGATTCTGATGGATCAGTGAAATTAGTTTCTTCAACATCTGTTTTAAGTTATTATTTTCGATTTGACTTCAATTTAAAATAAGCTTACTCTTTTAGTTCAAGGGCCCCAGAAAATTCGTCGAATATACTTCAAGGAGTGTCTCCCCTTCAAAAATTCCCAACTCGACCGGCGTGCTTTTGCCTGTCAATGCCTGCTTATTAAGGCTTAGGATTAACACACTTTCAAGTTTTTCCTGACTTTTCAAGGTTGTCTGCCCTGTTGTTAATTGCAGTTTGCCTGATTTCGGCGTAATCAGTTTTATTTGTAAATTCTTATCTGATTGTGTCTTGTTAATAATTTTCACAAGAAAAAGGTTTGAATAATTGGCAGAATCAACCTGCTGAAAAATGGTACCAGGAACACGCAGTATCGTTGCTTCAATTGGTTTACGGTTCATTACCATCACCGATAAAACGATGAGCAAAACAACCAAAACAGCAGAGTAAGCATAAGTCCTGCCATTCAGAATCGATCGTTTGCCACTCTCAATTCCCTGGAACGAATCAAACCGGATCAGGTTTTCAGGTTTGTTGATCCGTTTCATTACAATGTTACATTCATCAATGCAGGCGGTGCAATTGATACATTCGAGCTGGCTGCCATCTTTGATATCGATGCCAGTTGGACAAACTGCAATACACTGGTGGCAATTGATACAGTCACCCGTACTTTTGGGACCGCGTGGTTCACCTCTTTTAAAGTCATAGATAACCGCAATTGACCGGGAATCGAGCAGAACTCCCTGCATCCTTCCGTAAGGGCAAATCATTGTGCAGACCTGCTCCCTGAAAAACGCGTAAATCCAGTAATAAAAAAGCGATATGCCCAGCATGAAAGTAAAGCCCAGCCAATTCTCACGAATCGGCGCTGTAATAATTTCAAGAAGCCGCTCGGGCCCTATAAACCAGTTCAGAAAAACATTGGCGATCAGGATAGAAGTGATCAGAAAAGTGATGTGTTTCGCTATTCTTAAAAGGGTTATCCTGGGAGTAACTACTTTATGATGCCTGCCATTCCGGTAATTTCCTTCAAAAAGGTATTCGATTCTACGGAAAACCATTTCCAGAAATATCGTTTGCGGGCAAACCCAGCCACACCAGAGCCTGCCATAAATTACTGTGAAAAGGACAACAAAGACAACAATTATTACCATTATTAACGCCAGGAGATAGGAATCCTGCGCCCAAATGATCTGCCCAAAAATGGAGAACCGGCGGTTGGCAATATCAAAAAGCATCAACGGGTTGCCATTTATTTTCAGAAATGGAGCCAACACCAAAAATGCAATTGCAAACCACGCAACGATCGTTCGGCGGGTGTACCATTTCCCTTTGGGCTGCTTCGCATAGATCCACTTTTGCTGACCGCTTTCGTCAATATTGACTGGGCGGTCCCGAAAAGCGGAGGAGGTTTCTAATTCCATGATATCAAGTTAAGATGACCGGATAGTGCTGACCTATGGTTTGCATTCTACTCCCTGGGGTGCTTTTGCATTTTCCGGATTACTGCCCACCAATCCTTGCAATACATATAATGAAACAGTTTTAATTTGATCCGGAGTCATCATTGTTTTAAAAGGAGTCATCCCCTTTTCAGGTTTGCCCTCCGTCACCATCTTTATAACGCTTTCCTCTGAACATCCGTTTATCCAGAAATTATCAGTCAGGTTGGGACCAATTTGATTTCCCTCACCTTTTAATCCATGACACGCAATGCAACCCTTTTGCATGAAGAGTTTAGCCCCTTCGGCAATTATCTCTTCTTTGGTCATAACTACTCCGCCGTTAGATGCTGCTTGTAACTGCTTCTTCTCCTGATCCACAGCAACCATTTTATTCTTGTATTCAGTTGTTTGGTCATTTCCGTTGTTGGGATAACCAAAATAGTGGATTGCATAGAACAACGAAAAACCGTAGGTCAATAAAAATACAAATATGATCCAGTTGGGTGCAGGGTTGTTCAACTCCTTAATACCATCCGAATCTGACCCGTCATGAATTTTTTCATCATCATGGCTATCGATGTTTTTGTTTTCTTCTGTCATAACAAAATAGGTTATCGTTAGTTAATCTCGTTTGATTGCAACTTGTCATTTTCCAGGATGGAAGTTTTAAACTTCATCAAATCTTGCCTGGGAATTTTTACTGTCCGGTAAACCACAACAATAAAAAGTATCATAAATATGAGTAAACCCACAATATAGAAGTATTGAATACCTTCTACGCCATTAAGTACATCACCTACAAAACCCATGATATTAACTTTTTAATGATCAGTTCTTATTTTTGGTTGGCGGGTGAAATATCCCTCCCCAATTTATGTAAGTAAGCTATTACAGCTATTATCTCCGCACCCGGAGCGACCACAACCCCTGACACTTTCAATTCATCCACAATTTTCTGTGCCTGAACCTGGTAGTCACTGACTGCTTTTTGATCGAAGTCTTTCGCATAAGGAACACCCAGCATTTGCATCACCCTGATTTTTGCTGGTATCTGACTTAAATCCACCACGTTCTTCGCCAACCAGGGGTAGGCGGGCATAATGGTTTGGGGATTAATTTCCTTAGGCTTGGTGAAATGGTTGTAATGCCAGATCGCTGTCTTGTAGGTTGAACTTCCTACATAACCAGCCCGTGCAAGGTCGGGACCTGTACGGCGCGAACCCCATTGGAACGGATGATCATAAACAAACTCCCCGATCTTGGAATATTCGCCGTAACGGTCTGTTTCGTACCGTAACGGTCTCACCTGTTGCGAGTGGCAATTATAACACCCGTTGCTGACATATACATCACGTCCTGCCAGTTCCAGCGGGGTATAAGGCGTAACTGATGCAATTTTGGGAATATTCGAATCAATTTTCATCATCGGGATGATCTCAACTGCGCCGCCTATTGCCAGGGCAATAAAGACAAGTACTGCAAAAACGACACTTTTTCTTTCAATCAGGCGATGGAACGTTTCACCGTATTTCCTTGCCGACGAGTCGGTCAAAACTGGTGCTTCGGTAGCTTCATCCGCGACAATGCTTCCGGCTTTTACTGTTTTCATGATATTATAGAAGAACATTAAATAACCGGTCAGAAAGAGCAATCCTCCCACAATCCGGAATTTATACATCGGAAGAATCTGTGTCGTTGTTTCGAGGAAGTTCGGGTACGCCAGCAATCCATCTTTTGTATATTCGCGAAGCATCAGCCATTGGGTAACACCTGCCCAATAGAGCGGAATGGCAAACATCAATATGCCAAGTGTTGCAATCCAGAAATGGGTATTTGCCAGCTTTTTGGAATACAAAGGTGTTCTGAACAGCTTAGGAACCAGCCAGTAAAACATACCAAAAATTAGTCCGCCGTTCCATCCCATACCGGCAATATGCGTATGTGCAATCGTCCAGTCGGAGAAGTGACTGATCGCATTAACGCTTTTTAATGACATCATCGGACCCTCGAAGGTTGCCATCCCATAGGCCGTTAATGAAATTACAATAAATTTAAGATCAGCATTGTCACGTACTTTGTCCCAGGCACCCCTTAATGTCAGTAATCCATTGATCATTCCACCCCAGGATGGTGCGATCAGCATGATTGAGAATGTGACACCCAAAGCCTGTACCCAATCAGGTAATGCCTGGTATAATAAATGGTGTGGACCGGCCCACATATAGAGGAAAATCAATGCCCAGAAATGAACAATCGAAAGTTGATAGGAGTAAATAGGACGGTTGGCAGCTTTAGGCAGGTAGTAATACATCAATCCAAGCCATGGTGTGGTTAAAAAGAATGCCACGGCGTTATGACCATACCACCACTGTACAACTGCATCCTGGGCTCCTGCATAAATGGGATAACTTTTAAGGAATGAAACAGGAATCTCGGCACTGTTAACAATGTGCAGTATGGCGATTCCCAAAAAAGTTGCGAGGTACCACCAAACTGAGACATAAATATGCTTTACCCTTCGTTTTATGATGGTTCCGATCATATTCCATCCAAATACAACCCAAATTACGGCAATCATAATGTCGATGGGCCATTCAAGTTCTGCATACTCTTTTCCGGTAGTAAAACCGGAAAGTAGTGTCAAAGCTGCAAAAAGGATGATAAATTGCCATCCCCAGAAATGAATTTTACTTAAAACATCGTTGAACAGCCGGGCTTTAAGTATCCGTTGTAAGGAGTAGTAGATCCCTGCAAACATCGCATTTCCGATAAATGCGAAGATAACCGCATTAGTATGTAGCGGACGGGTCCTGCCAAAAGTTGTATATTCGATTCCAAGATTAAATGCCGGGAATGCCAATTGTAAAGCGATCAGTAAACCAACCACGAGGGCGACCGCACCCCAGATCATCGTGGCCATTATAAAATACTTTACTGTTTTGTTGTCGTAATTAAATTGCTGAATTTCCATATTGGCTGTGTTTGTTTAGCTTACTGAATCTTTAGGTTTATCTTTATTCTCTATCGTTGGTTCCGGATCATCATCAAACAAAATCCGCACAGAAGGGGTAAAGGTGTCGTCATACTGCCCACTCTTTACTGCCCAGATAAACAAGACCAGAAAAAGGAAGGCGACCAAAAAACTTACCCCAATAAGCAAAAACATGATATTCATTTTTTCCCGTTTTCAGGATACTAAGTTATAATTCAATTTCAAAATTCCGGCATATCCAAATTGCTGCGAGAATTGGCTGTTGTTTGATATCAATTATAAGCTACAACAGAGCTGGATATTTGTTCAGTATTCGGTCGCAAGTAATCATATTTAGAGAAATTCCAAATAAAGCTTTAGGCAAGGCTGTTCCAGGATAGGATGGTTCAAGGAGGACCTAAATCCGGGTTATGTAAACAAATCGGGTTAAATTTCGTTACAGATTACTCAATGTGCGAGGTGTGCAAAAAATTAGATTTTGTGTCATTGTACAGATAATTAGGAAAATAGAAATTTATGGAGAATTTATTTTATAGTTTTTCAGAAAAATACTTCAGGGGAAAGAAAAAATCATGGCCGATTACAATGGTAAAATAGTTGTGATTGTGAATACTGCTAGCAAATGTGGGTTTACACCCCAATATGCAGGATTGGAGGAACTGAACAGGAAGTACAGCGAAAAAGGTCTGGTCATTTTGGGTTTCCCATGCAATCAGTTTGGCAACCAGGAACCCGGAAGTCCGAAAGAAATATCGGAAGGGTGCCTGATCAATTACGGTGTTAGTTTTCAAATGTTTGAAAAGATAGAGGTGAATGGGTCAGGGGCTCATCCATTGTATGTTTTCCTCAGGGAACAACTACCCGGATTTTTGGGGGGGCCGGATTAAATGGAACTTCACCAAGTTTGTAATCGACCGCAACGGAAAGCCGGTTAAGAGGTTTGCTCCGACGACCAAACCCGAAAAGATGGAAGAATACCTTTTGAAACTGCATTAATGGCCAATTCACAACCGGAAATATACCCTTGTTCGGCTAAGTTCTTTTCAAAAGTGATGGTATTCATTTTATGAATGGTTTTAGTAAGGTACTATATACAGACATTGTTTCTTTTGTATTTTCTTTCTCGCACTGTAGACAAGGTATCAATAAATATTAGAAAAGGACAGAACCGGGCGGCTCTATCCTTTTACTTAACTAACTAAACCTAAATATGATGGATATTCACAGTTATCGGGCTAAAATTATTAGCTTCTTAAGATTAACTGTGTACAGACATCATCGCATTCATTCGTTTTTGCAATTCATCGAACGGAACATCCTCTTTGTGCGTATTAATTGACCATTTGTGCCCGAAAGGATCGGTAATGCTTCCTGTACGGTCGCCATAAAACTGATCTTTTACTTCCATTTCTCCCGTTGGTTTTGCCCCTTCCTGAAGTGCCCTTATAAATACAGCATCTACGTCGTCAACATACAGACAAAGGCTAACAGAAGTACCGCCGATTGTTTGCGGGCTTAAATTTCCCCATTGTTCATTTTCTTCGGCGAGCATTATTTTAGAATCACCGATTTCGATCTCGGCATGGGCAATGGTCGCCCCATCCGGCATATAAATTTCCCCAATAACCTTTGCACCAAAAGCTTTTTTATAAAATTCAATCGCTTTCGCCGCACCTTTAATGTTGAGGTAAGGGGTTAGTGTGTGGTACCCCTTTGGAATCGCTTGTACATTTGTTGTCATGATTTTAAAATTTAAGAATTAATTAT
>JANXZJ010000070.1 GCA_025355585.1 Mariniphaga sp.
TAAAAATGAGGTTTTAATCTCACTTTATTAAAACTAAGTGGTATCCTTTTCGACTGAAATGTGGTATACTTTTCGATTGAAATATACATAATTAAGAGACACTAGTGAAAATATATTAAAAAATAACTCCTTTTCCTGAAATATTTTACTGAATAGAAAATTGTTAAATCGCAACAACCAAGCAAAAATTCATTTCTTTATATTTTTTTACTCGTCGGAAAATATTATTTTACGCAGCTCGAACAATTCTTTGATTTTTCAACTACTTTTGTTAAATAATATAAACTTTTCCTGAATACAAATGTTTAACCTTTGGAGCTGACGACTTAATAAGATGAAAAAACTAATTATAAATCTAATGACCATTTTCTTCTGTTACACGTTTGTTGTTGCACAGGAAAAAAAGCGTCCGGAACCATACAAAAACTGGGAAATTGGAGTTAGCGCCGGGGTAGCAAGCTTCACTGGAGAGTACAATATGTTCAAAAATGCACGTTTTAATCATTTCAACCACTGGAAAAGTGAATTGAATCTTGGATTTGGGGCTTCTGCAAAAAAGAATTTCTCGCAAGTCTTTGGTTTAGAAGCGATGTGGAATTATTCAAATCTGACAGGCTCCTGGAAATACGATTCAAGACCTATAGCTGATTTCAAAACTGAGGTAAATGAATATAGTCTAAATTCAGTATGGAATATCACAAACCTCCTTTCCAAAAATAAATTCGATCGAAAAATTTACTGGTATGCAAAAATTGGAATTGGTGCTTCCCACTTGTGGAAGAAGGCCGGGGTGAATTCATTGAATGATGAACACTGGAAACTTCCGACTATTCCAATGGGAACAGGGCTTTCAGTTCGGATAAGTGATCAGATACAGATTAATCTGGGAACACAGTGGAGTTGGGTAAATACTGATCGTCTCGATGGACGCAGAACAGACATGACTTCTGGAAATATTAAGCCAGGTAATACAGAATCTGATATTTTCGGAACTAAATTATATACGCATATCGGATTCGCCTATGCATTTGGAAAAAAGAAGAAGAAAAAGCAGGAACCAATTGTCGAAGTTGCAAAACCTGAGCCAGAGCCAAAGCCAGAGCCAAAACAACAAATTCAGCAGGCTCACACGAATAACTCAAAACTGACCGTTATCGGGAATGCTTACAATGTTTATTTCGGTTTCAATAAATGGGATCTGGATAAACAGGGGTTATCAAATCTCGAAAGATTGGCTGAAGATATGATTGAAAATCCATCAGTTGATGTTGAAATCAGATCATATGCAGATTCCAGGGGACCCGCCAGTTACAACATGAAATTATCAGAGAAACGTGGAAAATCGGTTATCGACTTTCTTGTTAGTAAAGGGATTAGCGCTTCGCGTGTGAATGCTGCAGCATTTGGCGAAAGTCGGCTGGTAAATAAATGTGCAGATGGGGTTACCTGCTCAGGCACAGAACATGCATTTAACCGCAGAACTGAAACCATCGTTATTGAATAATTAAAATCCATTCATTGGCTGACAATAGTCGGTGAAAATGGTTGCAAAAACGGGGAGGGTTATCACTTAGATGACCCTCTTTTATATGTTCAGTTTAAGCAAAAGAACAGCTACTTAATGTCAAAACAGTGGAGTTTCAAAAATCGGCTGTAATAAAACTTAAAACACTTACAGGGATCTTCTATTCCTCTTTTCTGATAAATGATTTGAAACTAAACGGGTAAGGGATTCCATACATCGCTTTATATTCTTTTGCAAAATACTCATATTCAATAAATGATTGATTATGGTTCTTTTGTTTGATCAGGGATTCAATCTTTAATTTAAAAGCTTCTTCATTCAATGGATCAGACATTAAAATCAAATTCGCAATACGACAGATCGCTTCGGGGTTTTTATCTTTTTCAAACGAGTCAGCAAGCATAAAGAGATAATCGAGTAATGAACTCAGAAACTGACTTTTGAATGAATCGAGCCATGGTGTTCTTTCGTCAGCAACAAATGCACCCTGAGAAAGTATAAGAACTATTCGCTCAAATTCCTCATGGGTGACCGGTTGAAAATCGCCCTTCATCTTTTTGACCAAAAAATGATAATCACAAAAAATTTCAGAACTTAACCTTATTGTCCAACTTCCTTCATTATGAACTATTTGAATGCCTTTTAAACCACTGAGCAGATCCCTTAATTTCTTAATATTTACATTTCTGTTATTTTTAGCACTTTGCGGAGAGTGGTACATCCAGTGAATTCCGTTTAACTTTTCATTGCTAATGCCATTTTCATTCGTGCCTAACAGGAAAACCGACAAAAAGAGATGTTTTAACTTTGATGATAAAAGATGACTAATTTCCCCTCCTTCAGCATCATAAATATGAAATTCTCCAAATAGGTAAATGGCATTCTTCCGGGGTAATACTACATGGTTCTTGTTAAAATTTTCCGTTCTGGAAGGGGCTTTATCACTTACCAGCGAATTCATTTTTTGTTCATCCTCCAAATCTTCTTCAGCTCTGTGAAGTTTTTTCAATAGCAGGTATAGCAGGTAAACCATTATAAAAGAAAGCACCGCGACCATCCAGTAAACGGGGTTCGTCCAACTTCCGGGAGTTGATAAAATTGTCCTGGACCTAAACGACATCAAAGATCGATTTACAGGTGGATAAGTAAGTGAAAAAATCTTATAATTTGCTGAGTCTCTCCCTGCCTGTGTTTTTATCACTGCATAAAATTCCTGCGTCTTTCTGAAAAAGAACAAGGAAGCTTTTGATCGTTCTTCATCAAAATAGAAGTGGATGGTATCGCTCACGACAGAGTATCCGGCATTATCAAGCGAAATTCGATACAGTTTCAGATAGGTGCCATTCAGAAATGGAGGAAACCCAAGTACATAAAGTGCAGGATGTTGTTCAGGAACAGTAGTCGAACCCATTGGGATAAAGTTTTCCGAAACATTGTCCATTTGCCACTTTTTTCTGAGAACCGAATCTTTGAGATTCAACTGATAGAGATCATACAGACATTGAGGACCAAGCTCCTGCTGTCCAGACGCATTGCCGTAGCCACCAAAGATAAGATATTCGCCGGGATTGCGTGTTTCGGTTACTGAAGCGTACGAGCGGGGTTCTAATTTGTCTCCTTTAAGCAAGACCTGATCCCAACTCTTCTCCAGAAAACTATAACGCATCAACAGATCATAATACCTGTAGCTGCGATAACCTCCTATTGAAAAGGCCGAACCCGACTGTTCATTCATGAAAAATGTTGAATTGATATATTGGGCAGATTCGTTATTTGGAAGCGCCTTTTCCCATTCATTCTTCCCTTCATCATAAACATTTACCTGCTTAGGAAGAGAGCCCATGCAATATATTTTTTTTTCCGATAAGGAATAAAAATAGGATTCTGATTTTAAACCCGAAGGCTTGACATTATTTACAATTTGCTCGGTTCTTTCGGATGTAACAATATCATAGGAAACAATTTTGTGTCTGCCAACAAAGATAATCCGGTTTTGAAGCGTATCGAAAGTCACACCGGACGAAACATCCAATCGCATTTCATCCTTTTTAGTCCAGAAAAAGTGGTTATTTATGAGCCAGGTAGGATTGGCTATATGTGCCGTAAAATTCCCTTCAAGATCGGTGGCCTCTTCCCCATCAGACTCATTTAACAACCAATTGTGGCGCGACTTTCCCCGATAATCAGTAATCCTGATATTGCGAATTGCCATTTGGGGAACATCAGTTGTTGGAAAATAGTTTGATTGGTTGGCACCAAAACAGAAATTTAACCGACGAATACCGGTCAGATCAACCTTATCATCTGAATAAATAATATCGCCTAAATTTAATTCAACGATTCCAGTCAATAAATCAAACGACAGATTCAGATGGAGCCAGTTGTTCCTGACCAAATCCTTCTCTGCCAATGCGACATTTATCAAAGTTGGACGCCCGTTTACAACCAGTTTCAAAATTGCCAATGTGCTACTTTTGGGAATATAAACCAGATCGATATTGTGATGCTGCTTGTCGAAGATCCTGAATACATAACCAAATTGTTCCCGATTCCAAATCGCAAAATCGAACTCAAGACTAAATTTATTGCGCACAGTGATTGGAGAATCCGGAGTAAGATTCAATGAGGTCCTCTGCTCCTTTGGTTGAGGTGCTGCCGTAAAAAGAAGTCCTGTATGGTACAGATTCTGAGAAGATATTTTATTCGTCAATAACATCAGAAAAACCAGTCCCAAAAATATCCACGACCGATTATTCATACTCGACCCAATTAATTGTTTATACATTTTTGATTATGGATCTAAAATAGAAATTAATCTTGAATTAATCGCCTATTAACCCCCGTTAACCGATTAAAACGTATTAGACACATCAATAGTTTCGATTTTTTAATTTCTTTTAAAAATCAGTACTCTGAAATCATAAAAAGGAGTATCCGCGTTTTCAATTTGTAGCTGATTTAAGAGTACGGTATTTAGCTAAAAGGCTTAATATGCGATATAGGGATACTGTTTTTCTAAAATTTTTAGATTTTTAAGAATCAGTTCATCGCGTTGTGCGGCACACAATTGAGTATATCCCGGATCTTCTGGTGTATTACACACAAAATCAACCAATTTATCAAGCGTAGTAGTGGCAACATGCATCCGGGTATCTGAAGATGCATAATAAATAAATACGGTACCATCGTTATCCAAAATCCATCCGTTGCAGAAGACAACATTCGATACATCGCCCATTCTTTCCTCCCCCAGCGGTTCAATAAAATGTCCTCCGGGACGCTTGACCACCCGCCAGGGCTCTTTAAGATCAGTCATGA
This sequence comes from Mariniphaga sp., assembly GCA_025355585.1. Lineage (GTDB taxonomy): Bacteria > Bacteroidota > Bacteroidia > Bacteroidales > Prolixibacteraceae > JAAFHB01. Next base: position 4,844 of record JANXZJ010000070.1, read on the forward strand.
ATAAATACAATACATAACGTAAACCGGCAGCAGTTCGCCTGACGCCATGCGCCAGATGCAACCAACCTTTTGAGGTTTTTAAAGGTGCCGGCCCTTGTCCGTTTTTCACTTCTTTGATTGTGTGATACTCTCTAGGGTCTACCATAATTTCGTTTTCAATCGCAGCATGTACCATTGAATCGCAAAAACCTGCACAGATACCGCTATCGCCCGTATCAATAAAACTCTTTTGAGGGCGCGTATAAATCATATACTTTCCATCAACAAACTCCGGGTGAAGCACGCAATTCCTTTGCTGCAATGCATTAGATTTCAAGTCGCCTAAACGTTCCCAATCAATCAGATTTTTTGTGCGGGCAATTCCACAACTTGCCAATGCAGCCGATGAATCTTCAAGATTGCTTTTGTCTTTTCGCTCAGCGCAAAACAAACCGTATATCCATCCATCTTCATGTTGTGTTAACCTGATGTCATAAACATTTTTCTCAGGATCATCATTGACTGGCATTACGATTGGCCTGTTCCAAAATTTCCACTTATCGATACCATTGGGACTTTCGGCCACCGCGAAAAAAGATTTCACGTCAAAACCTTCCACCCGGGCAATCATCAGGTACCTTCCATTCAATTTTACAGCCCCGGCATTGAAAGTTGTATTAATGCCTAAGCGAATCATCAGGCTTGGATTCGTTTCGTAATTTAAATCATATTGCCAAAAAACAGGGGCATGATCGCGAGTCAGAACGGGAAATTCGTAACGGTCATAAATACCATTGCCATTCACCTGCACTTTGTTTGACCTGTTAACCAAGGCATTGTAATCAAAGAATAATTTAAGAAGCTTATTGTCAAATATTTGTTTTTCCATAACGCAAAATGAGTTTCCATCCAAAGGACGAATGCAATTACACGATACTTCTTTCAATCAGATCTAATTCTCGAGTCTGTTGTACCAGTATACCTTCAGCAAAACAGAGGTTATCACGAAAACAACCAGGGCAATGGTCATTGATCTGAATTCACGAATAACCAAGTAAATAGGCATAACGACCATTGACATTTGCCACACAATGCCTACAACACAGTTCATCATATCGCGTTTAAAATCTGTATTTTTCTGAAAAGCCAGGTTTTCTGCCTTCACCTTTACATAAATAGGTCTCCAGAATCCCCATGGGCGAACATTCGAATAGAATCTCTTCAGAACCTCCTCATCATCAGGCGCTGTTAACAGACTTCCAGCAATTGAACCAATTGATGAAATCAATAAAATAATTGGGAACGAGTTGAGTGCCGAAATATTAGGTAAGAAAAGAGGAATAAATAATGAAGCGACCAATCCGGTAAGCATACCCCAAAAATAACCATATCCGTTGAAACGCCACCAAATCCATTTTAAAACATTGGCGGCTGTATATCCGCCATATAAGGAGGAAACAATCCATTTGGTCATTGAATCAATGGAATCGATAAAAAAACCAAAAATAATTCCAATCGTTACAACAACGAGCGATACAAGGTAGCTCATGTTGATATAGCGTTTGTTAGAAGCATTGGGATTGACGAATTTTTTGTATATATCGTTCACAATGTAGGCGGGCCCGGCATTCACATATGCGGCATAAGTTGACATAAAAGCAGCAATCAATCCAGCCAGCAATAATCCCAGTAAACCAGTAGGTATAAAATTACTGACAGCATAAGGTAAAACCATTTCGAAGTCGATGCCTGGTCCCATGGCGACCAGTTTTGGGCTGAAGTAGACAAGCACCAATACAGTAAAACCGGCAACCATAAAAAACCGGGGAATGAAAAGCACGAGTGAGGTAAAGCCAGTCATACGTGCAGCATCCCGCGGGCTTTTTGTTGAAAGTATCCGCTGCAAATCGTAGCTTGGGACAGGACCGGCTATACTTGCTAAAATACCTTTAAAGATCATAATCATGAAAATAATGGAGAAATACTCATAGCCATCAGCCTTAATTTTATTTGTTACAGTAGGAATGAGGTTACTCCAATCGAGGTTCAATTTCCATCCAAAAAACAAATCCTTCCAACCTACTGGTATAACTGCATTTAATTGTTCTGCACTCACAAGGTTCATTGCAATAACCCCAACTATAAAGCAGGAAATTGTCATCACAAGGAATTGCATGATCTCAGTTGCTACTACACTGTACATTCCTCCTTTTATCGCATAAATCGATGTAAATCCCATTATTAACAAAGCATATATATTCTCGGAAGAGATTACTTTAGATCCGATTTCAGTGGTTAGGTCCCAAGGGAAAAAAGAGGTTGCAAATTTCCCAATACCAGCAAAAGTGTATGCAATAAAACCTATTACGCTGATAATCGCAAACACCACAACAATGATATGTGACAGTCGACCTCCTTTATCTTCACCGAAGCGGGTCTTCAACCACTCAGCACCGGTCATGACATTCGAACGCCTCAGCCAGGTTGCAAGGAAAACCATCAGAAAAATCTGGTTCCAAATTGGCCACATCCAAGGCATCCAGGCCCCTTTGAGACCGTAAACAAAAAGAATAGAAACAAACCACATTGTTCCGGTAATATCAAACATACCTGAAGCGTTAGAAATACCCAAAATATACCAGGGAATACTTCTTCCACCAAGAAAATATGAATCAAGATTTTTATTGGCACGTTTTGATATCAGAAAGCCAATCAGTATTGTTAAAACCAGGTAACCGATTACTATACCAATATCTAAAGGTTGCAAATTCATAATTCAGTTATTAGGTTTGTCACAAATACAATGTCAGGTTCTTGAGGCGAATACAGCAAATCCAATAAATTACTATACACTTAAAAACTAGAAAATACCCCCCTACAATAAAGTAAAAGGGTATTCTCATATTGGTTGTCAAAAACTCAGCTTAGAAATTTGGGCCTGTAGTATCCCACCATAAGCGGGTGCTGATAAGGTCTGGTCCACCAAGTTTTGTAGTTGCATCAGCAACGCCAGGAGCATTACCAGTTCTTTCACCATTGGTAAAAGGCATCCTTTTAATCCATTGATCAGCTGGAATAACACCCCAGTCCGGACTGCTGTCATTCTTGGCAACATGAGGGATTTTAGGATAACCCGTTCTTCTGAAATCAGTCCACGATTCAAGGGTATTGGTGAAATTATTGATCCATTTCTGTGTCATTATTTTTTCAAGTTTCAACTCATTGCTGTCGCCTGCATTCCAGGCAACTGTGATTGTAGAAGATGCTGAAAAATTATTTCTTGCATCCTTTGGATCAACATAATTAAGTGGTTTGCTCGTTGCATCTGCCAGGTAGGCATCTACACCACCTGCGCCCCAATCGGCAAAGGATAGCTTGACACCATCTTCATAATTGGTCTTTGCATCGCCTGCACCTGCCCAACCCCTAAGAGCTGCTTCAGCTTTAAGAAAACTTACTTCAGCAGCAGTTATTGATCTCCTGGTTTGTACAGTTTGAAAATCATTGGCTACCCTTGAATAAGGTACTCTATCGATTTTGGCATTATCATAAGCACCGTTACGGATTCCTAAGTAGGTATATGACGAAAGTGAAGCGTCCTGGCTAAGATTTGGACCCTGGTAGTATTTTGAAATTCTTCCATCCTTTAATCCCATCAGGAAGGATTGCATTACCGCACCCATTCGTGTATCGTCCCATTCAAAGCAAATTACGGCCATATACATCTTATTACCTAATAAGGAGATGTTAAAGTTATCTGCATTGGTGGTTATTAACCCTGCCGGATCGCTCATTGCTTTTTCGCCCTGAGTTTTTGCCAGTGCAGGGGCAATTTTTGTCAGACGCATAGCCAATCTCAATCTCAAGGAATTCACAACTTTCATCCATTTTGTAATATCACCATTGTAACTTGGATCGAATTTAGTAAAACCGACGTAAGTTTTGTTCGCGGCAAAATCAGTCTGGATGGAATCTAACTGTGCAAAAAAAGTATTGTACAAATCCGACTCTTTGTCATACATTATATTGTTGTCTGTTTTTCCATAATTGGAATAGATCACTGGTCCATGAATAGCAGTCAGTTTTGAGACAGCAAGTACCCTTATCAATTTTGCCCATGTTGCAAAAAGTGGTAAACCATTGTCTTTCGCCAATTGGATCACTTGTTTAGAAGGGGACATTACAGAACCATAAATCCGGTCCCAATAGGCGTTCCACCGTATGTAGTAGGTCGTATTATTGACATTACCAACAAAAGGGGTCGGCGTATTCAAATAGCCCATCCACGAATCCTGACATAAATCTTCTTCAATCTGATGTCCATTAATATTGAAGAGTAATCCTGAGAACGGCGAACCCACCAGGTTAAAGTCCTGCTTAAGCATCTCATCAGAAATCTGATAAGGATTCTGGTTCTCAGATACAAATTTATCAGTACAGGATGCTAGTGCACCCAGAAATAGTAATACTATAATTAATTTTTTCATATCAAACATTTTTAAGATATTAGAAAGTGACTTTTAAGTTAAACCCGTAAGTCCTTGTGGCAGGCATACTAAATACCTCATTTGACTGCATATTATTAGCGGTACTCATTGATTGTTCCGGATCGTACGGAGCTTTTTTGTAGAAGAAGAATAAGTTCCTACCAATCAAGGATATCGAAGCTTCTTTTAGCGGTAAATTGAGTTTTTGCATATTCAGGTTATAACCAATGACAAATTGAGCCAATCTGACATTTGTTCTTGAGAAGACATAAGGTTCCATAATCCTGTTTCTGTCACCAACTGCACCATAATAAACTACGGGATCGATTGAAGTTACCGCAGTAGTTCCCTGGATAGCGTTAATCGGCATTGTAGCGCCTGCATCACGAACATCTCCTGTTCTTTTGCTTACGCCGTAGGAATCAAGAAATGCTTCTGTTTTTGAGAATGCAACACCACCAAACTTACCATTGATAAGAAAACTAACGTAGAAATCTTTAATATTAATGGTATTATTCCATCCTGCAACATAATCGGGATTTACATTTCCAACTTTTTCCTGTTTGGCTGCCTTTGTAGGAACCCCTTTGTCATCAAGAATGATCTGACCGGCAGCATTTTTCGCAAACTTATAGATCCATACATCGTTAAAAGATCCACCTGCTTTGATGATGGCAGCAAAACCTTCGTTATCGCCCCCAACCTGGTAATCAGGATTCGAAGCTATAAGCTCCTCAATTTTATTTTTATTTTGCGATAAATTCAGCGATGATTTCCAACTTACAGTGGTTGTTTTTACAGGTTCAACGTCTAAGGTTAGTTCAAAACCTTTATTCGTTATTTTACCGGCATTTACATAGTAACTGGTATAGCCTGAACCTGATGGAGCAGCTAATGTCAGGAATTGATTCTTGCTTATATCACTATAGTAAGTGAATTCCAATCCAGCTCTTCCATTGAAAAATCTCATTTCAGCTCCAAGTTCATTACTGGTTACCTCTTCAGGTTTCAGATTGGTAAAAGGAACCTGCGTATTTCGGTTAATACCACCGATTCCGGTAGGTGTACCTGTACCACCAATACTATTCTGAGGATTTACCACATTAAATGGCACTTCGTTGGCGGTTCGGGATACAGAACCCCTTATTTTAGCGAAGGAGATTACTTCAGGCATTTTAATCATTTGACTTACAATTGCTGAAAGTCCGGCAGCAGGATATAAATAGGATTCATTACCGGTAAGCGCCAAGGTAGATGCCCAGTCGTTACGAGCAGACAAATCCAAAAACAACATCTCTTTATATCCTATTTGTGCATTTGCAAATGCTCCTTCTTTAATTATTTTATTGATTGACTGATTAAACATGACGTTGTAAGGCATGTTCGCGAATGAAAAGAAGTTGGGGTACATCAAACTAGTTGTACCATTTGAAACAGACATACCATCGTTGAAAATATTATGCTGATAGCTGGCACCCAAAAGAGCATTTAAACTGAAGTCGCCAAACTTATTATTATAGCTCAATATTCCGTCAGTATAAATCTGCTTATCATTGTATTTAGAATAATTCCATGATCCGTTAGGACTAACACTCACAGAGTTTCCGGCTGCAGCATACCTGTAATCATTAACTCTATCGTTATAATCAATGTTTCCCCTGACATCAAATTTAAGATTCTTGGAAATATCCCACGACAACTTTAAACTGGCAATTGCACGATAGGATGTATTTTCTTTGGGATCATTGTAGAGCTCCCAGAAAGGATTATTTTGCTTTTCCTCGGTAGAATACCAATTCATCTGGTTTAAATTCCTGTCCTTATTAAAAACCTGATAGTTCGTTTTGTAGTCGCCAAAATTTCTTTCGCGTGCAAACAAATACAACCCGGTAAGTGGGTTATTGTAATAACCGGCACCTGGGCGATTGTGAGTCAACTCACTTGAAAACATCACATTTGAGCTGATTGTGACTTTATCATTAAACAACTTTGTTGACTGATTAAAGGCAAAGTTATTTTTATCATACCGGTTTGTTGGTAAAACACCTGTGGCAGTGACATTGGAATATGAAAAATAGGTTGTGGTTTTGTCATTTCCGCCACTGACAGAAATTGAATTCGTAAGATTCAACCCATGTTGGAAAAAATCTTTGATATACGAACTTTGATAATTTCCTTTTGTCTTTGACCAGCTATAATCTGATCCGCCAACTGCGCCATAACTATACTGAAATTCTGGTAAGCCAGATACAGTTTCAACCATTGTGCTGGAACTAATGTTCACACTGATTTTTCCTGCTTTACCTTTCCTTGTAGTGATGAGAACGACACCATTTGCGCCCTGGCTACCGTAAAGTATAGAGGCGTTTGCACCCTTAAGGACGTTGATACTTTCAATATCATCACTATTCAACGCTGAAAGTCCATCACCGCTATCGGTTCCTCCATATGAATCAGGCTGACCACCTTTATTGTTGACCATCGGAATACCATCAATTACATAAAGAGGTTCGCTGAGGCCTACAAGTGATTTATTTCCTCTTAATACCGCTTTGGTGGAACCACCGGCTCCTGAACTGCTCGTTTTAATATCCAAACCGGCTGTTTTCCCACTAAGGGCATTCATAAAATTCTGATCTCTTGCTTTCAACATCTCATCTCCGGAAACTTGCTGAGAAGCATAAGTCAAAGTTTTCTTTTCGCGCTGGATACCTAAAGCCGTAACAACAACTTCAGTAACTCCAATTGACTCGGATTCCATCTTTACATTGATGACCGATCTGCCATTGACAACTTCCTCGACAGGTCTCATTCCTACAAATGTAAATTGAAGAACAGCATTTGAAGAATTCAAATTCAAAGAGAATTTCCCATCATTGTCGGTAGACGTTCCAATAGTCGTGCCTTTCTGAACAACAGACACGCCAGGAATTTTGCTTCCGTCGGGATCTGTGACAGTCCCGCTTACTTTTACCTGAGCCATTGCACTGGCAAACGAAGCAAACAGTAAGATAAGAATAACGTACATTCGTTTCTTCATAATGATAAAAATTAGTTTAAAATTAATGAGTCTTTATTTAATTTAAAAACTCATCACAAAACTAAAAGGAGACGATTAACAGAACGATTAATTTAACGATTAATAACAATTAAAAATTTGATATAGTGATGTTTTAAAAATATGGGCTTCAAATGTTAAAATTTGTATCAATTGTTTGTTTATAAGCATTATAAATAAATCAAGACGAATATTAAAGATTATTTAGGAATTAAGTTTACATTTATTTTGAAATATCAAGCTCCGAAAAGGCATTAATCACAAAAATTTTGGGACTTAATAATTTTCAGGTGTAAAAAAATCTTTCGCTTAGTTTAGTGAGGTAATAAGCAGGTGAAGCAATGATGAATCTTCAATAGAGTTCATTTTACGCTATCATTATTACTTTTGAATAATGACCTGCTAGATTAGAATGGACACCTTACACTTTTGAATAGCGACCTGCGAGATTAGAATGGTCACCTTACACTTTTGAATAGCAACCTGCGAGATTAGAATGGTCACCTTACACTTTTGAATGACGACCTGCGAGATTTGAATGATCGCCTTACATCCTTTAATAGCGACCTGCGAGATTATAATGATCGCCTTACATCCTTTAATAGCGACCTGCGAGATTATAATGATCACCTTACATCCTTTAATAGCGACCTGCGAGATTTGAATGATCGCCTTTCATCCTTTAATAGCGACCTGCGAGATTTGAATGATCGCCTTTCACTTTTGAATAGGGCCCCGGCAAAAGTCCAAACCTGATTGCTCCGATTTAACTAAAAAAAAGATCCCGCAAATTTTACTTCGCGGGATCTTTGTATATTTCACTGCAAGCCTTTAAAGGGCCTATTGCAGATGTCTTACACCAACTTCTGCCTTAGCTTTTGCTCTTCAACCTGCGCATCGATAACCGCAATGGTAACCATGTTCAGGATATCACGAACAGTGCTTTCAACATTCAGGATGTGAATTGGTTTATTCAATCCCATCTGAATTGGTCCGATCGTATCGCTCATTCCGTTCTCAAGCATCAGCTTGTAGGCAATGGTTGACGAACTAAGGTTCGGGAAGATGAGGGTATTTACATTTTTACCATCAATCTTCGAGAATGGGAATTTATCGTGACGCAAATCTTTATTTAAAGCAAAATTCAATTGTAACTCGCCGTCAACCATCATTTCAGGATTATTCTCATGCAAATATGCCACAGCATCGTGCACCATTCCTGGGCTTCCGGTGGCTCTTGCGCCAAAGTTTGAATAAGAAAGCATCGCTATCACCGGTTCAGTATTAAACAATTTCACTGCATCTTGTGTCAGCTTGGCAACATCAATCAATGTTTCTTTGGTTGGGTGACTGTTTACCATGGTATCAGCAAAGAAGAGAGTTCCCTGTTTAGTGGTAACAATGTTCATTCCTGCAATGTGGTTCAAGCCTTCGCGCATACCTACAATTTCGATAGCAGGAGTAATAGCATCAGCGTACTTTGTATAAACCCCGGTGATAAACGCATCAGCATCACCAGCTTCAACCATCATCATACCGAAATAGTTGCGATCGAACATTTTCTCGAAAGCTTCCTCATAAGTCATCCCCTCACGCTGGCGTTTGGCAGTAAACATTTTGGCATACTTTTCCCGTTTTGAAAATTCACGGTCGTGACGAAGATTGACAATTTCAACTCCTTCAAGTTCAATGCTATTATTCTTGATAAGCTTTCCAATGATCTCTTCGTTGCCAAGCAAAATCGGGATACAGATTCCTTCAGCCCTGGCAACTGAAGCAGCTTTCAACATATTGATATGGTTCGCTTCTGCAAAAACAACCCGTTTCGGATTTTCTTTTGCTTTTTCGGTCAAACCACGAATCATCTTATTATCAAGCCCCATACGCAGGCGTAATTCTTCTTCATACTTATCCCAATCGGTAATCGGCTTGCGGGCAATACCGCTTTCCATAGCAGCTTTCGCAACTGCCGGGGCGACGGTAACCAACAGACGTGGATCGAGTGGTTTCGGAATAATATACTGACGTCCAAAACTTAAATGATTTGCATTATAGGCTGCAGTCACTACTTCAGGAACCGGTTTTTTAGCAAGTTCTGCAATTGCAAGTACTGCAGCCACCTTCATTGCTTCGTTAATGCCAGTTGAACGCACATCCAATGCACCACGGAAAATATAAGGGAACCCTAGTACATTGTTGACCTGGTTAGGATAGTCACTACGTCCTGTTGCAAAAATAATATCTGGACGCGAAGCCATCGCATCCGCATATGAAATTTCAGGATTTGGATTTGCACAAGCAAACACAAGTGGATTTTCATTCATGCTTCGAACCATTTCAATGGTAAGACAACCTTCAACCGAAAGTCCAAGGAAGACATCGGAACCAGCAACTGCTTCTGCAAGCGTATTGCATGGTAGTGAGGTGGCAAATGGAAGCTTGCGGCTGTTCAGATCAGTACGACGTGTTGAAATAACACCCTTACTGTCAACCATTACAATATTTTCAAGTTTGGCACCAAGTGCCATATAAAGCGTGGTACATGAAGAAGCAGCTGCTCCTGCACCATTGACGACTATTTTAATGTCTTCGATTTTCTTGTCAACCAGTTCAAGAGCATTGATCAGGGCAGCGGCTGAAATAATAGCAGTTCCGTGTTGATCATCATGCATGAGCGGGATGTCTAACGCTTCCTTCAGTTTTTCTTCGATTTCAAAGCATTCAGGAGCTTTAATATCTTCGAGATTGATTCCTCCAAAAGTAGGCGCTATGGCTTTCACCACTTCAATAAATTTCGCCGGATCTTTTTCATCGACTTCAATATCAAACACGTCGATATCAGCAAATATTTTGAATAACAGACCTTTTCCTTCCATTACTGGTTTTCCGGCCAGCGCACCAATATCGCCCAAACCGAGAACTGCCGTTCCATTCGAAATTACAGCAACCAGATTTCCTTTGGCTGTGTAATCGTATGCACATTGAAGATCTTTTTGAATCTCCAAACAAGGGAAAGCCACACCTGGTGAATACGCAAGCGCCAAATCACGCGCGGTACTGTAAGGTTTTGTTGGTATAACCTGTATTTTCCCAGATCTGCCATTTTTGTGGTAATTTAATGCATCGGTACGTAAAGCATCATTACGTTTAGAATTTTCCATAATTCAAATATTTTTGTTGTTTGTCGCTGATAATTTATTACAAGAGAAAGCTCTCCTCTAAAAAAATTTGGCAAACAAAAGTAGATTTAATTTCCAATCAAGAGCCGGCAGCTCGAAAAGTTTACAAATTGATAATATTGCACTCAGTTTTCCCAGCTTCTGTAAACCTTGCTTCCGGTTTCTTCGTCGTTGACAATCCGCAAATGTGTGTCAATCTCCTGTTGCATCTCCTCAACATGTGAAATCACACCTACAATCCGGCTCTCTTTCCTCAACGATTTAAGGGTCTCAAATACTACGTCAAGTGACTCTTTATCAAGCGATCCGAATCCTTCATCCAAAAAGAAAAAATTCTGCGATGAGTCAGTAAATTGCTGAATGCTATCGGCTAATGACAGTGCCAGCGATAAAGCTGCCTGGAATGTCTGGCCACCTGAGAGGGTTTTTACACTCCTCACTTTTCCGCCATTTAAAAAATCACGTACCTGAAAGTTATTGTCCTGTGTGATCTCCAGGCTCATTTTTTGCCGTACCAGCTTATAAAACCGGTCGTTGGCTGCAAGACAAAGGTTATGGAGATGAACAGAAGAGACATAGTTTACAAATCCGCTCCCTTTAAACAATTGCTTCATTGTTTTAATATCCTCACCCCGCAATTCGAGGTTATCCAGGTGCTTACGGATCTCCTTCTGTTGATCCAGGTCACTGCTCAGCTTGCGAATATCACCCTCTGTTTTTCCAAGTTCACGGTTTTTCTCTGCCTGAATTTCATTTAATTTCGAAACCTCTTCCTTTAGTTTCTGATGATCTTCTGCGGAATAAATACGGCCTCCAATTTCAACTTTCAACAAAGACAATTGATTTTCTGAAAGTTGAAAATGCTGCCTGAAGTCCTGAATCTTTTTCTTTTCTAATTCAATGTCAATTTTCTGATTCAGAATCTCTTTAATCTGACCGGTGAAGGTATAATCCGAAGCTGACAACAATTCATTAATCTGATCATTAACAGCGATTTGTTCTTTTTGCCTTTCGAGTAACATTGATCTGTTTACCTGAAGCTTGCCGGATGATTCATCTCTTCGTTTTTGAAGGCGCATAATCTCTGTCGTCGTTCTTAAAAAAACAGATTCAATTTCAGAATATTTTAATAATAAACTATTCGACAACTGTTTAACCTCGTCTACCGATTGTGAAATATAAGCTTGCAGATCCAATTTTTCGATTTGCCTTGTTAATAGGTGGATTTCTGACTGATTAATGGTCTGCTGTTCTTTGATAGTTTCGAGTCCCTTATTATAATTCTCAAGTAATTTTTGCTCATTATCAACTTCCTTGCTTAGTTTCTCAAGCTCACCATCATTTAACCTAATAGACTGTTGTATAGCGACTGCAGACTGAAATGATTTATTCAGGACAAGCTCATCCTTATAATCTGGCCAAATAAAGAGGGCTTGATGCATTTCTGTCTTTTCCTGATTTTCAACCCGCTTTAACTTCAGTTTCTGAGCCGATTCGTGCTTCAGAAAAAGCTGAGTTTCGATCTGGCGTAAACTAACACTCAATTTGTCAAGCGATTCAATAGACTTTTCCTGCTTCAGTTTCGAATCGCGTTCCCTTTGCAGCGCCATCATTACATCATCACTACCCAGAATATCGGGGTGCGACAAGGAACCACACAACGGACAGGGTTTACCGTCCTCCAGATTTGCAGCATAATCTTCAAGTTTTGCACGGATCAAAAGATGCTCAATATTCTTGTCGGTCACAGAAATCGAATCCTTCGTTTTCAGAACTCTTTGCAACAGTAATTCAAGCACTTCACGAACCTGTAGGTTTCGATCTGGTCTTTCTAATTGGTCTTCTGTACTTTTTATAAACTGATCATTCAGAATGTTAATCTCATTTTGAATCGTATCAAGCTCTTTCGAAAATTCGAGATCCGCTGCTACAAGCGATTTTCGGATAGTAAACCAATTCTGCACATTCGAAAGTTCCGCGAGATCAGGCAAACTGGATTTAAGTGATTTCAGCTCTTGGACCATCCGATCTTGCTTCGCTTTGTGATTCTGAATCTTTTCTTTCGAATTTTCGCACAATGCCGTTCCTTTTAATACACGCTCACTAATTTTATGATTCTCAGCGTTTAATTCGATGATCCGGGCAATCTTGATCAACTCACCTGCCTGTTGTTTAAGCAGATCACGATGCTCATAATCTGCTTTTATTACTACAAATTCTTTTTCGAAAATCGATAATTGATTGGCGCTATCTTTCAGTATAAAGTCTTCATCTGCAATCGATTTTTCAAGCTGAAGGACACCTTTGCCCACCTCATCCGCCCGGTTAAATAAGTTTTTATAATTTACAAGGCAATATTCATACTCTTTGAGCAATTGCTCTGATTTCAGAATTTCCGCCTCCTTTGTTTTAAGAAATTCCAGGTGAACTTGTTGTTCTTTCGACTTCGCAACAAGTTCTTTTAACTTATTTAAATCAATCTCTTCCTTTTGTTTTAATGACAATTGCGAAATCATCTGTTTGATCTCCTCATTGATCACCTCCATCCGAATCTTCGCCTCCTCCAATTGCTCAGGTTTTACTTCTCCCAATTGCTGAAGTTGTCCCTGAAGTTTCTGCATCTGCTCATTATTCTTTGTTTCGAGCGCAACTGTTTTGTAATAAAGCTCAAATTTTCCGAGGTTAAATAGCTCCTTCATCATCTGTGTCCGGTCTTTATTCCCCAACTGAAGAAACTCCTGAAACTTCCCCTGCGGGATGATGATGGTCCGTTTAAAATTTTCGTAGCTAAGTCCGATAATCGGTTGTAATTGTTCAACATCAATGGGTTCCCAAACTCCATCCAGGTTTTTATAGGCAGAGCGATCCAGTGTTTTCACATCGTCAAACCGTTTTCGATTGCGCTTGCCCTTTACCACCGAACGATACTTTGTACCCCCAATACCAACGCTGAAATCGAACTCAATAAACAGTTCATCCGATTTCAGGTTCATCATATTGTAGTTTCGGTTGTCGCGTGCATTCATTCGCTCAGTCTCGCCGTACAACGCATAGGTGATGGCATCAAGTATTGATGACTTTCCACTTCCAACTGATCCGAAAATACCAAACAGATGAGCCTCGGTAAGTTTTTGAAAATCGATGGTCTGTTTTTCCTGGTAAGAAAAAAGACCTTGTATCGTGAGTTTAATTGGAATCATTCTTCACCCTCCTCTGCTAAAACTTCTTTAAGCAAGCTCAAAATTCGTTGATTTGGTTCCTGTCCTTTCTCGTATCTGAAATAATCAGTGAATAGTTCGTCCATTCCTTTACTTAGGTCGATTGTCTTTCGGAAATTCGACTGACCATCATCTCCTGGTTTTACATCAGGGATGATCGAGATAATCCCATTGTGGGAAGCATTCAGCAATTTGCGTTCCTCAGCAGTCAGGTATGTTTCAGTACACATCGTCAGTTCAATAAGCGCTGATTGATGGTTATTCAACCACTCAACCGCCTCATTTACACTGTCTGCTCTTTTACGTAACAACCGTTTTGCTTTTGTTAGCACATGATTTGAGATGACCGGTATTTTTCCGGGTTCCATATCAAGAACAATCACATATTTTTCCTGGTCTGCTTCGGCAAAACTATAGGAAAGCGGGCTCCCCGCGTAGATGACCGGGCAAGGATTTGTATCGATTGTTTGTTTACGGTGCAGGTGACCCAAAGCAACATACTGAATTTGTGGAGGAATATTTTCTGAATAGATTACCTGGGCACCACCAACATGAAGGATCGGCTTTTCATCTTCGGGTTCTTCGGGCAGTGCAGCACCTTTCCGGGCGAAAAAAAGATGGGAAATCAAGATGTTTATTCCTTTGAGATCGCAGTATTTTTGAGCGAGTGACGACCATTTGTCATTCAATAATTTACGCAACTCTTCCTCTGAATCTTCGTGACCCAGGTATGCTTTAAGCCTGAATTCATTCGCAAATGGGGTTAATAAAATGCGCAAGGGATCGGAGCATCCGGGTAAATGGAGTTCCGCAAAACCTTCTTCACTTCGGATAAGCCTCAACTCTGATTCGAGTTCAAAGGGTGGAATAATTACATCAGGATATCCGGCAAACAAAATCCCGCATTCGCGGGCCAGTGGATCGGGAGCTGCAATCCGGTCAGGAGAATCGTGATTACCGGCAATGGCAATCACCGCGCGTTTCCCGTTGTTTGCAAGACGTTTAAGGGTTCTATAAAACAGATCAACAGCTTCGGCAGAAGGATTGTAGGTATCAAAAAGGTCACCCGAAATAATCACTGCGTCAACCTGTTCGGCTTCAGCAATTCCACAGATTTCATTTAAAACGTCCTTTTGTTCTTCGAATCTTGATAAATTTTCCAGCCGTTTGCCCAGGTGCCAGTCGGAGGTGTGAAGTAGCTTCATCAGAGTTAGATTATGATTACGCTATATTACATCAAAAGCTGATAGTTTTCAAATCCGGAACAAAAAACTTTATCTTTATCAGACTTTTTTTGCCGGTTCTTTTATTGGGCTAAGCTGAAGATTGTCGAGATTCCTTTTCTCAATTTGCAGCAGACGTTCGCGTTCAACATCTTCGCGTGATTTACTCGTTGTAACAAAATAAACACCCGCAAAAATTAATATTGCAGAAAGTGGTTTGGACCATGAAAAAACATCGTGACCCCACATAATTGCAATATACGAAGCAACAAGCGGTTGCAAATAATTATACATCCCGATGGTTGTCGGACGAATTTGCTTTTGAGCTATTGGGATCAACAGATACGTGATAAAAGTGGCACCAATCAACAAATAGAGATAGCTGCTCCATGCTGCTGAAGAACCTTCAACAAATATTCTCGCCGAAGACACTTCTTTATAACCAAACGGAGCAAACATGATCGCGGAGAAAAGAAACATCCATTTCATGATGGTGACTGAACTATACCGTTTTGAAATTCCGCGTGTCAAAACCAGGAAGAAGGCATACGAAAGGCTACTTAAGATACAAAGGAAGTCGCCTATAAATGAAGCTTCACGACCCGAAGCAGATACTTCTGATGTTAAAATCATTGACAGAACTCCGACTAAACCAATAACTACACCTCCTGCTTTTTTGAATGTAATTGGCTCTTTCAGAATAAAAAAAGAAATAATCATCGCCAGAATCGGGGTGATTGTAATCACGATGGAGGCATTGGTTGCTGAGGTCATTTGTAATCCGGAGATAAACGCGGCCTGGTTAACACCAACACCTAACAGCGAGCCCAGAAATAGCGTTCCCATATCTTTTCGGGTTACTTTTTCTGATTTAAGAAACAATGAAAGCAACCAAAAAGCCATTGCACCGAATGCAAAACGCGAATAGGTCAAACCTAATGGGCTCATCCAGTCGGGCATCAGGTTCTTTGAAAGGGGAATATTCACTCCAAAAATCAGTGAAGTGAATAACATGGCGACATGACCTTGTATTTTTGCTTTGTTCATTTTACGATACTCTGTTTATCGCTGACTGTTGCGACTCTTTAATAAGGCAATAACCCCGAAAATTGTTTTTAAAAGAGTAGGAACACAGAAGTTTGTGTCCCTACCCGGTCATGTAAGGAGCGGCAAAGTTATTATAAACGAGGAATAAGTAGTTTTTAATGAATGATCTGTGAGGTACCCGAGGCAAATATTAATCATTATTTAAGAAACAGAAAAGGATAAGCGTTTAACCTATCCTTTTCTGTTAAAACTATTCGCTGACAAAAAACAGCTTGTCATCTTTTACATCGATTGCAACCGGATGACCAGCAGTCACTTTTCCCGCAAGAATATCTTTCGATAAATCATTGAGTAAGTATTTCTGCATCATTCGTTTTACAGGACGTGCTCCAAACTGAGGGTCGAAACCTGCTTCCGCAATCCAATCCACGGCTGCATCTGTAATCGTTGTCTCATATCCGCTCTTCTTTAACCGCTCAGCAACCAGGGCAAATTGTAACCTTACAATCTGGTAGATCTCCTTACGGGTTAAAGGTGTAAACATGATAATATCATCGATCCGGTTCAGAAATTCGGGCCGGATGGTTTGTTTAAGCAACTCGAACAATTCTGTCCGCAAATCTTCAACAACCTTTACCCTGTTACCTTCATTGAGATGGGCAAACCGTTCACGAATGATTTGTGATCCGATATTAGAAGTCATGATGATGATTGTATTTTTAAAATTGACTGTCCGCCCTTTATTGTCGGTAAGTCTTCCATCATCAAGTACCTGAAGCAGAACATTAAAAATATCAGGATGTGCTTTCTCTATTTCATCAAACAGTACAACAGAGTAAGGTTTACGCCTGACAGCTTCTGTCAGCTGCCCGCCTTCATCGTATCCGACATATCCCGGAGGCGATCCGATCAACCGCGTGACAGAAAATTTTTCCTGGTATTCCGACATATCGATACGTGTCAGCATATTTTCGTCATCGAAAAGATATTCCGCCAAGGCTTTCGCAAGTTCAGTCTTTCCTACACCAGTTGTTCCCAAAAAGATAAAGGATCCGATCGGCCTCTTGTCGTCCTGCAAACCGGCACGTGAGCGCCGTACGGCATCCGAAACTGCTGCGATTGCCTCATCCTGACCAATTACACGCAAATGCAACTCGTCTTCGAGATGAAGCAGTTTATCGCGCTCGCTCTGAAGCATTTTCTGAACAGGAATTCCAGTCCAGCGGGCAACCACTGCAGCAATATCTTCACTGTCGACTTCCTCTTTTATAAGCGATTTACCAGCCTGCAACTCGATCAGTTCCTTTTGTAACCGGGCAATCTCTGCTGCGGCTTCCTTGATTTTACCGTAGCGAATTTCGGCAACACGCCCGTATTCCCCTTGACGTTCAGCCTGATCAGCCTGCAACTTCAGGTCCTCAATCAATAGCTTTTCGTTTTGGACAGCCTCAATCGCCCCTTTTTCGGCTTGCCATGACGCCCTGTATTTCGTTTGATCTGCTTTTAAGTTGGCAATCTCCTCTTCCAGTTTCTCGAGTTTGGAGGTATCATTTTCGCGTTGAATGGCAGCGCGTTCAATCTCGAGCTGTGTCAATTTACGATCAATCTCGTCCAGACCTTCAGGAAGTGAGTCCATTTCCATCCTGAGTTTTGCTGCAGCTTCATCCATCAGGTCAATCGCTTTGTCCGGAAGAAACCGATCGGTGATGTAGCGCTGCGAAAGTTCGACAGCCGCAATGATTGCATCATCTTTGATCCTTACCTTATGATGATTTTCATATCGCTCCTTCAATCCACGAAGAATTGAGATGGCATCTAATGTAGTTGGCTCGTCAACCATTACCAACTGGAAACGTCTTTCGAGCGCTTTATCCTTTTCGAAATATTTTTGATACTCTCCCAAAGTCGTTGCCCCGACTGCCCTTAGTTCTCCACGTGCCAAAGCCGGCTTAAGGATATTAGCAGCGTCCATGGCACCTTCGCCTTTGCCTGCACCAACAAGGGTATGAATCTCGTCAATAAAAAGGATCACATTACCTTCGGCCTGAATCACCTCATTAATAACAGCTTTCAGACGTTCTTCGAATTCCCCCTTGTATTTCGCACCGGCGATAAGTGCCCCCATATCGAGTGAAAAAACCTGTTTGTCTTTCAAATTTTCAGGAACATCACCCCTGACAATTCTTTGGGCAAGACCCTCAACAATTGCTGTTTTGCCCGTTCCCGGCTCTCCTATCAGGATCGGATTATTTTTTGTGCGTCGGGACAAAATCTGTAAAACGCGACGTATCTCTTCATCGCGTCCAATAACGGGATCAAGTTTTCCCAATTTTGCCCGTTCATTCAGGTTCACGGCGAAGCGATTCAACGAGTTAAAGGTATCTTCAGCTGTCTGACTATCAACCTTCGACCCCTTGCGTAAGGATTTGATTGCTTCCTCAAGTTCTTTGTGACTCATTCCGCTGTCCTTCATCAACCGGCTAACAGCGTCACTTCCATCCAGAAGTCCCAGCAATAAATGTTCAACCGAGACATATTGATCACCCATTTTCTGCGAAATCGAAACGGCCTTTTGTACTGCCGAATTGGCGGCAGACGAAAGGTACGACACGCCACCCGTAACTTTGGGGTAACTTATGATTATTTTGTCGAGTGCGGCATTGAATATCAAAATATTAACACCCAATTTCTTGAGCAGAAATCCCGTTACACTCTCTGCATTGACCATCAACCCTTTTAGAAGGTGCCCTGTTTCAATAGCCTGCTGATTATTCCCTTCGGCAATTTTAACAGCCTGATTTACGGCCTCTTGTGCCTTAATTGTATAATTGTCAAAATTCATATCTTCGATTTTTTAGTTTTTATACTAAGGATAACTATTCAGAGTAATTTGAATGAAAATTATCAGTTCTGATTACTCAAAACACTTGCCAATCTGATTATCAGACATTTTGGCGTATAAAAAATTCAAAATCTGAAATATTGGCCTATTAAACAAGAAAGAACAGTCAATATTGACAGTTTTTCATTTTTCGGAAATTCAAACGGACAGTGGACCATTCGTATTTTTTAATGCAGATCAATTAATATTTTAGGAAAAGCAAAGGAATAATCATTCACCAACCTTCTCTGCAATACCCGTCAACATACTCACGGCCTTTCGTATTGTTTTGATTTCGGTAAAATTGATACTTAGTTTTCCTTTCCCCTCTTTTACCCGGCATTTCGATGGATTCTGAACGATCCACTGCATTAGTTTTTGAAAATGAATCGTTTGGTAGTAATTCGACGAGGGATCAGAAGGCAAATAACAGATCATCTTCGACTCTTTGAGTATGATCCGTTCAATATTGAGCGATATGGCAATCCATCTCAGCCGGACAACATCAATCAGCTCACGCGACGGTTCCGGAATTGGTCCGAACCGGTCGATAAGCCCTTTTTCAAATAGTTGCACCATCGTTTCGTTTTCCATATTATCCAATTCGCGGTAGAGCAACATGCGCTCCGATACGCTTGAGATGTATTGGTCAGGAAATAACAATTGAAGGTCAGTGTCAATATTACAGTCGTTTACGTATCTCAGATCGAGAAAAGCACCCGAAGCTTCTGAATTCTCATCTTCGAAAAGATCCTGGAACTCGCCTGTTTTCAACTCCATCATGGCTTCATTTAAAATCCGATGGTAAGCCTCGAAACCAATGTCTGCAATAAATCCGCTCTGTTCTCCTCCCAACAGATTTCCAGCGCCGCGAATATCAAGATCCTGCATTGCAATGCTGAAACCGCTTCCGATTTCGGAGAACTCTTCAATGGCCTGCAACCGCCGGCGGGCATCGGCAGACATTGCATTTAATGGAGGTGCCAATAAGTAGCAAAATGCTTTTTTATTCGAGCGGCCCACACGTCCCCTCAACTGGTGAAGTTCACTTAATCCAAAGTTCTGTGCATTGTTGATTATGATGGTATTGGTATTTGGGATATCCAAACCTGATTCAATAATAGTGGTTGCAATAAGCACATCAAAATCGCCGTTCACAAAGTCAAACATCACCTTCTCGAGCTTATTCCCTTCCATTTGACCATGCCCTACTACTGTCCTGACCCCGGGACAAAGCCGGTTGATCAACAATTCAATTTCATAGATATTCGACACCCTGTTATTGATAAAAAACGCCTGTCCTCCGCGTGCAACTTCGTAACTAATCGCATCACGGATAATCTCTTCATTAAAGATGCTGACTTCTGTATTGATCGGATACCGATTCGGTGGCGGAGTATTAATGATAGAAAGGTCGCGCGCACCCATAAGTGAAAATTGCAGCGTTCGCGGAATTGGTGTTGCAGTCAATGTCAAGGTATCGACATTTGCTTTAAGCTGTTTCAATTTCTCTTTAACTGAAACGCCAAAGTGTTGTTCCTCGTCTATTATAAGTAACCCAAGGTCCTTAAATTTCACATCCTTCCCGATCAGTTTATGGGTGCCAATTATGATATCAACTTTCCCTTCACTCAATTCTTTAAGAACATTCTTAACATCACCAGAATTCCTGAGTCGGCTAATATATTGCACGTTACAAGGAAAATCCTTTAATCGTTCCTTAAAAGTTTTATAGTGTTGCAGCGCCAAAATCGTTGTTGGAACCAAAACTGCCACCTGCTTGCTATCCGTTACAGCCTTGAATGCTGCACGGATCGCTACTTCAGTCTTGCCAAACCCAACGTCACCACAAACCAAACGATCCATGGGCATTGGTTTCTCCATGTCTTCCTTGATGGAATAGGTCGCTTTCAATTGATCGGGTGTATCCTCGTAAATAAAACTTGCCTCCAACTCCTCCTGAAGGTAAGAATCGACCGAAAAAGCAAACCCATTCTCCATCTTACGCTTCGCATAAAGCGCGATCAGTTCGCGGGCAATATCTTTAACCTTATTCTTGGTTTTTGTCTTAAGGTTCTGCCATGCTGCAGTTCCCAACTTATTAATTGTTGGCTCCTGCCCTTCCTTCCCTTTATATTTGGCGATGCGATGTAACGAATGTATGCTAACCAATAACGAATCGTTATCTCTGTATGTCAATCGTATAGCCTCCTGAATTTTGCCATTGACCTCTGTTTTTACAAGACCTGCAAATTTCCCTACGCCATGATCGATGTGAACAACAAAGTCTCCCGGATGGAGCTTACTCAACTCTTTTATCGTAATAGCTTGTCGCGATGATTTCTTCGAACGTAACTTAAAGCGGTGATACCGCTCGAAAATCTGGTGATCGGTGTAGCAACAGATTTTAAGGTCGTTATCTATAAATCCTTCATTAATTGCGAATAATAGACTGTCTATCTTTTGGGGATCACCTTTGTCATCAAAAATAGCATGAAGCCGCTCGATCTGCTTTGGACTTGATGTCAAAAGTATATTCCGATACCCTTTTTGTCGGTTCGATTTGAGGTTCTGACCCAACAAATCGAAGTTTTTATTAAATACGGGTTGTTTGGAAGTATTGAAAATAAATTCATCAGCCGGACTAAAATAATGTGCCGATCCAAATTCAACGCAAGTAAAATCCGCAATTCCGTTTTTGAAGTCCTTTCCTGAGATGACCAGGTCGGCAATTTCAGTGTCGCTAAATTTCTCTGATGCTTCCTGATACAATTGCTTAATCTGAGCCGAAACGTACGTGAAACTTTTCGCGGCAACAACCATTTTTTTATCAAGAAAATCAAAAATGGAAACCCGTTTTTCATCTTGCAGCCCTTCCTGAATATTCGGAATTATTGAAATTCGGGTCAGTGTCTCTTTCGAAATCTGGTCTTCGATATCAAAAGTTCTGATAGAGTCGACTTCATCACCAAAGAAGTCAATGCGATAAGGATCTTCATTCGAGAACGAGAAAATATCAATGATTGACCCTCGAAGTGAGTATTGTCCGGGTTCGTAAACAAACTCAACCCGTTCAAATCCATATTCATACAATACCTCGTTGATAAAAGAAATGGAGAGTTTTTCTCCTTTCCGGATGTGAAGCGTATTTTTAGCAAGTCCCATTCCAGAGATCACTTTTTCCATGATTGCCTCAGGATAAGTGATTACCATATAACCCGTTTCGTTGAGCGCCAGTTTATTCAGCACCTCAGTCCTAAAAATAATATTCTCGCTCTCAATTCTTTCGTGGACAAAACTACGGCGGTAAGATGACGGGAAAAACAATACGTTCTCCTCGAGACCCAAAGCGTTGAGATCATCATAGAAATAGGCGGCTTCTTCCCGGTCACTTAATATTGCAATTGTACTAAACGGATTTATCTGATAGGCAGCATTTAATACGACAGCGGAAGACGATCCTGTCAATCCTTTGAGTGAAATTTTTGCGGCACCAGATTCAGCAATCTTTTCGCGCAACCCGATTACAGAAGGGTGTGAAGTGTAATATTTGAGCAGTTCCTTGAGTTCCAATATCGATATGTTTCGGACAACCGGCCAAAATTACAAAAATATCGCAGTTATACTGCTGTAATACTAAAACCAAACCGTATTCCGTTAATAGTGAGTCTTACAGATCTTTAGATTCTCACAGATCAGCTAGTTTCACCAATTCCATTAATGTTCGCAGGTTTCTTGTAGTAGCTTTTATCTTCAACTTATTTTCGAAAAAATTATTACTCAACTTGGTAGTGCCATATCCGTTTGGACAAAACAAATAAATCGTCCGATCCACAATAATATATTTATCAGGCAAATACGAGCCGTTTTCAATACTTTCCGAAAATTGCTTTTCAGGAGACTTTGATAAAAATGTAATGTAAAGTTTGCCAATGTCTTCTTTTATCTCATTTAAAAATGGATTCAGGGCTAAGATTTTTTTCAATTCAGAAGCCTCCTGTACCAAAACCGGGACATTCGCGGCGAATCGTTTCAGTATACTTTCCAAAATTATTCGCTCCAATTCTTCCAAATTAGTTTCAGGACTTTGAAAGACGACATTCCCACTTTGGATGTAAGTCTTAACTTTCTGCAAACCCAAACCTTCATACATTTCCTTCAAAGAATTCATCCTGATAAGGTTCTTTCCGCTAACGTTAATTCCTCTTAATATTGAAATATAAGTTTTCATACCTGGTTCTCTCAAATTTTTCACGACTTAGATTCTTCAATATCTGCACTTTGTACAACTTTATTTTTAGCGATTTTTATACCTTCAATAATTGAAAATACGCCCATTGTGATCATTGCCCCCGAAGCAATCCAATCGATAAGTCGTATATCCAATATATAGGTATAGCGAAATGCGATGTAAATCATTGCAATTAAAGTCCACACGAGACCCTTGAAGATCCTGGAATTCAGTTTGGGAATTTTGCTCATAAAACTCATCTCTTTCTATGTTAAAATATTCTGCAATTTATAAATGGTTTTTGATTCGGGAATATTTCTAATACAAACCTACCAATCAATTTCCAAACTGCCAAAATTTAAATACCAAAATCATCTATATTTCAACAGTTTACCATCTAAACAGTTTTATAACATTAAAAATAAAATTAATCTTTCAGTGTTTCTTCAATTCTGGCAGAATTTTTGTTTGCGATTAGGTGTACAACTAAAATTGTAAGTCATGAAAACTTTAAATCAACTCAGAAAGTCCACCTGCAACATACTGCCTTTTATATTTTTAGGAATATTAATGAGCATTTCAATCCAGGGGAAAGCTCAATCAGAGAATAAAAATGCACTATTGCAAATGATTGACGAAGACCGCACTACAGTTGATGCAATTGCAGGATACGACGAAAAAGTTCAAAGTAACATTCTTCAGGTTGCTCAAACACCTGAAGTGCTGAACAAGATGGAGGAGTTGCAAAATAGATCTAAGAATCAGTTCAGGTCTATTATTAATGACTATGACCGTGATGCACAGGCCGCGTTTTACGATATGGCCCGTTATCCAAACCTTATCGCTGATTTGGTAAGCAACGGAAAACCCACCTCTTCTGAAGTTAATAATATTGTGTCGAAATACCCCGAAGATATTCGCGAAACGACAAAAAAATATGCGCGAATGGACTTTGATGTTCTTCGACGTATCGACCAGCTAAACAGCGAAATTGACGGGGCATTTCAATCATATCTCGAACCTTATAATCCACAGACATGCGAAAGCGTAAATGCATTGCTGGCGTATCCGGAGATTGTTTCTATTCTTGTTGAAGATAAGGATTTTACAACTTTACTTGGTGAAACTTACAGCGAGGATCCTCAATGGGTCATGGGAAATCTCAATAGAATTTCACAGGAGCTTGCCGAACAGAACAAAGAAGATTTAGATGCCTATAAGAATCAGATACAGAACGATCCTGAGGCATATAACGAAATGCTCGATGCATCGGAAAAATTTGCTCAGGAAAACAATGAGGCAAGGTATGAAAGTTCATCAGAGCCAATTGTAAACGTGAGGATCATAAATAGTTATCCTTACTGGTTTGGGTATCCTTACTGGTATTCTGACCCTTACTGGCGACCACTACCCTATTATTGCCACACCGGATTTTACAGAAATCATTATGGGAATGTTGTTTTTGTTGGACTTCCATCCTATCACTTCCTTCATTGGCAATCTTATTACCATCCTACGTTGTTCCCTCATTTATCTTATAATTACTACAGTTATTACGAAAACCATTACGTCAATCGTTATCGCAACTCGAATCGTTCGATGCCACATAATGGATTTTACAGATCGATTGAATCGAACGTGATTAATAATCCAAGGGTAAACAACTCAAACCTTGAAAAAATTGATCATCAGAGGGGTAACAACATTGTACGTCGACCAAATGCAATGGAATCCGCGTCAACCAGAAGAAGCGATTCCGGTAATACAAGACAGCGGGAATATTCAAACTCACGACCGAGAGCAGGAATAAGCGGTACTGTTAATCGTCGTGGCTACGAATCAATAAACAACGGAAGTAACGGACAAAGAAGTTTTGAAAGGCCAGGTGGAGCCGTCAATCACAGAGAATATAATACGGTTAATCCGAGAAGGTCTGAAGGCTCCATAAACCGAAGAGGTTCCGGAACGGGAAGTGGCACAATTCGCAGGGAATCAGCTCCAACCTATAACAATCAAGGTGGAACTTCCGTAAAAAGGACCCGGCAAGCAGCATCAATGAATCAGAGATCCAACGAAAATCCACGATTCAATCAATCATCAAATAGCGGCAGAGTAAGTGAGAACGCTTCACCATCTGCGACCAGACAACGTCCTTCTTCAAACAATGCCGAGAGCAGAGCTGCATCAGGCAGAAATACCTCACAGTACGAAAGATCAGCCGCCCCGCAGAGAAGAGAGGCGTCACAGTCTCAAAGACCTGCTGCTCCTCAAAGGGCTAACCAATCGGAACAACGTCAAAACCGAGCTGTAAATACGCAATCATCAAGCAGAAGGCAAACACGCGAAAAAAGTTCCTCTACACCAATAGTTTCTTCTCAAAACTCAAGCAGAGAGAGGGGCAATGGAAGACAACGTTAGGTTAATCAGTTATAATTCAAGATTCAATACAATGTATTATTTAAATTTTACCGCTATGAAAACTAATTTTTTAAAAATGATTTTACCAGTTATACTGGTAATTGTTGTGGCCGGATGTGCCAGCATTAAAGTTAGCTCCGACTACGACCGGAAAGCTGACTTCTCGAAATACAAAACATTCAATTTCAGCAAAGAAGTTGACAAGGTAACACTGAATGATTTAAATCGCCGCAGGTTAAAAGATGCCATTACAAAAGAAATGCAGGGTAAAGGTTATCAAGTATCTGAATCTCCTGATGTTCTGGTAAATGCTTTTGTAAAAGGGAAAACCAAATATTCTGCCACCGCAAATACCAATTACTACGGAGGAATGTACTATCGGGGATTTGGAATGTCCAACACTTATGTTGATGTTAACAAGTCGATCGAAGGAACACTTTTTATTGATTTGATTGATGTTCAGCAAAAAACAATGATCTGGGAAGGTGTTGCAGAGGGGTTGGTTAACCCGCGAACCGAAACCAGGGAAGATCAAATAAATAGCGTAGTTGGATTGATTTTTAAGAATTATCCAAGATAACCAATAGTCATTTGTCGATGAAACAGGCCGGATAAAAATTCAGGCCTGTTTCGTTTTATAATACATGTCCCCGTCCATTCGGAACGGTTTTTAATTTCTAATATTCAAATCATTACCAATCGAATAAGTAAATTCCCGTTCACAGAAAAATTGCCGCCATAAGAATTATAAATCAAATCAGATAGGAAAAAATCAGAACTTTTACCCCATTAAACTTGTTGTCATTAAAATAAATCATAGTTAAGCATTTAATAATCTTCAAGTTGATTCACACTGATTTCAGATTTAAAATTTCATGTACCTAATGACTGTTCAATGTTATTTTTGAATAAATTCCGTACTTGGGTTTATCGTCTATAATGTATTATGTGCTTAATTTTCCTAATTTTGCAGCGCTTTAATTTAAAATTTTATGACTGAAAAGAAACTTCCTTTTACAAAAGAAGCATTAGAGAAAATAATCGAAAAGTACCCGACTCCTTTTCATATCTACGACGAAAAAGGGATGAAATTATATGCCAAAAGGTTTGTAAAGGCATTTTCCTGGAATGAAGGATTTAAAGAATATTACGCGATTAAAGCGGCGCCGAACCCATATCTGATGAAAATTCTTCGCAATGAGGGTTTTGGAATCGATTGCAGTTCTATTGCCGAGCTTGAATTAGCCGAGAGGATTGGGATGAGAGGCGAAGAGATCATGTTTACTTCTAATGACACTCCTGCCGAAGAATTCAGGAAAGCCATGGAATTGGGAGCCATTATCAACCTTGACGACATTTCTCATATTCAATATCTTGACGAAAACATTGGACTTCCGGAGCTTGTTTGTTGCCGTTACAATCCTGGTTCACTTAAAGAAGGGAATGCAATTATCGGTCATCCCGAAGAAGCAAAATATGGTTTTACGAGAAGCCAGCTTTTTGAAGGTTACCAATTATTGATAGACAAAGGTGTAAAACGTTTTGGAATTCATACAATGGTAGCATCAAATGAACTCGACTCTGACTATTTTGCCGGAACAGCTCAAATTCTTTTTGAACTGATTGCCGATCTCTCGAAAAAATTGAATATCACCTTCGAATTTGCCAACCTTGGCGGCGGAATCGGAATTCCGTACAAACCAGAACAGGTTGAGGTAAACCTGGAAAAGATGAGCGAAGGGATCAGGGCCAATTACGAAAAATACATACTCGGAAATGGGCTGAAACCCATTAAACTTTACTTTGAATCGGGGCGTGCAATTACTGGACCATTTGGCTATCTCGTGAGTAAGGTGCTTCATATCAAAAACACCTACAAGAAATATGCTGGTCTTGATTCGAGCATGGCCAATCTGATGCGGCCTGCTTTGTACGGTTCTTATCATCACATTTCCGTTCCTGGCAAGGAGGACGTAACGACAAAAATCCTGTATGATGTAACAGGATCGTTGTGCGAAAACAATGATAAATTTGCCATTAACAGGGTATTACCCAAATTGGCTTCAGGTGATATTGTTGTAATTCACGACGCTGGTGCACACGGACATTCAATGGGTTTTAACTATAACGGAAAACTTCGATCGGCAGAGTTATTACTACGCGAAGATGGTGAAGTAATTCAGATCCGTAGAGCCGAAACCGTTGAAGATTATTTTACGACACTTGATTTCAACGGAGTACCTGGATTTAAGGTATAAACTAATAGGTATTCAAGTAATTACTCAATATAAATACCCATGGAATACCCGTTATTCTGCGTTTCGCAAACACGAATGAAGATAATATTTGGTGTCCCATCAGCCACTTAAAAAACAAATTATCTGATGAAAGTTTGCGGTTTAAGTTTTGTAAAAAGCGCATTAAAATACGATTATAGTGTAGTTGAAGCCATCACATCAATTTTACCAGTCTGCGACAAATTTATTGTGGCAATTGGTTGTTGTGATGACTGCACGAGGGAATTGATAGAATTGATTGATTCCGATAAAATTGAAATCATTGATACAGTTTGTGATCCGTCAATACATGGACAAAGGCATGTACTCACTTCAGAAATCAATAAAACAATTGACACTATTCCCGCCGAATACGATTGGTGTTTCTACATTCAGCGAGGTGAAGTAATGCACGAAAAGTACTTGCCGGGAATTGTGCTATCGATGAAAAAATACCTGAACATCAAAAATGTTGACGGTCTGATAATGCCCTTTACTCATTTTTACGGCACCTTCGACTACTATGCCGATTCCAGGCGGTGGAATAAAAGTAAAATTCGTATTGTAAGGAATAACAAAGAGATAAGATCGTGTAATGATGCCAATGGTTTTAGGTGGAAGAATGCAAAAAGAGTGAACGGCATTCATATTGATGCCAAAATGTACCATTATGGATGGGTTAGGCCACCTGAGCTGCTGCTGAAGAATTTAAACGGAGCAAAAGATTATTGCCTTGTCAACTCTAAACATATCAGGACTACCGGGCAAAAATCTGAAGCGTTCAAATTTGAAGAGGATACTGAAAACCTTAAACAATTCAGAGGTTCACATCCCAAAGTAATTCAAGCCCGTATTGATGCACTAAATTGGCATCCAGAGCTCTCAACGAAAAAGAAGAAATTTAACGTCCTCTATTTTGTCACGAGCTATTTTGAAAAATTGTTCAACCCTCGGACGTTCGGGAATAAACAATTAATTGAATACAAAGAATCATGAAATAGCCATGATTATAAAATCATAGATTTGAATGAATATTCTCTTCATGGCTATTCCATCTGTCCTTAAAAAAACAAATTATATGCAGATGAAACGAGCATGGTTTATCAAACACAAAATAGGATGTATAAATTGTTCACACGAGTTTCACACCGTTGATTCGGAACGAAAGAATGATAACTTTTAATACGAATTGAATATTAATAACTTACAAAAATTTAAACGTGTGAAATCTTGTGACAATATTCTGCACGAAAAGATGAAAATCCATGAGGGTTCCAGTGACTTTTAAAAAACAAATTATCTATATATGATTACCAGTTTTGTTGACGATATCATTAAAGCGCTAGAGGTACTGCGCTCAGGAGGGATCATTCTTTATCCAACTGATACCATCTGGGGAATAGGTTGCGATGCAACCAACCCTGCAGCTGTTAACCGTATCTATGAAATAAAGCAGCGTCAGGATACAAAGAGTATGCTTGTTTTGATGGAAAATCCAAATTTGCTCAACTCCTATATTTCAGAAGTTCCTGAAGTAGCATGGGAGCTTATCGATGTCGCTGACACCCCGCTTACCATTATTTATTCAGGTGCTAAAAACTTAGCTGCCAATTTATTAGCCAAAGATGGCAGCGTTGGAATCAGGATAACGAATGAAGCCTTCACACAACAACTGATCCAAAGATTCCGAAAGCCGGTGGTATCAACTTCTGCCAATATCAGCGGACAAAAATCGCCACAGAATTTCGCCGAAATCAGTGATGAAATAAAGAAATCAGTTGATTTTATTGTCAATTTTCGTCAGGACGACCTATCGAGGTCGAACCCGTCTGGTATAATCAAACTGGGCGTTGGCGGTCAGATAGAAATTATCAGGAAATAGCCCCTATTGCTTGCAACCCGCTATACGAATTTATTTGTAAGCAGCAGGTTGCAAGCAGCAGGTATCCCATTTTTATTCACCTTACTTATCTTCTTTCACCTTACCTGAGCCAGCGATACTCGAGTCAACCGATGGATTTCCACGGTAAACTACATTGCCTGATCCGGCGAGTTTGACGACCAGATTTTTGGTGGAATTTACCCAGCAATTCCCAGACCCTGAGATTTTAACATCAACTTTATCAGCTGGGAATTCTATTGCTTTTACATTACCTGAACCAGAGATTGCAACCTTAAGTTCTGATGCATTCTGCTTCCCGAAAAGATGAATATTTCCGGAGCCGGAAAGCGTGGCTGAAACCTTCTCTGCTTTGAGATCCACCAATTTAATATCACCACTCCCGCTAATTGATGCATCTAAAATTCTGGATTCAATTTTCCCTTCAGAAAAAATTGATCCTGATCCAGAGATAACGAGTGCATCAATCTGAGGCATCGTCACATAAATATCAACGGGTCCCGGATTCCATTTACTAAACCAGGTATCATTTGGATATCTGATTATTAACTTCCGGTCGCTCACTTCTGTAATCAACTTGGCAAGTGCAGACTCACTGCATTTCACTTCGATAGACTGAGGCTCTCCCTGTTTAAGATGAACATTTGCCCCGATCCTCAATGAAATTTCAGTAAATGCAGAAACCTCCCTTTTTTGGCTTGACTGGGCGACGAGTAACTGTGTTCCGGCAATTACCAGAATTGCAACTAATGTAATTAATCGTGATTTCATGATAAAGTAATTGAGTTAATAAATTATAATTGAGCACGTTATTGCGAAACTCACCCCGGTAAAAGGAGATTCATTTCCAACTTTCAAATTAAATACTTTCTAATAAGGACGCACGAACAAGCTGAAAGTTGCAATATCAATAAAATATTTTAATCAAGGTATATTTCAATTAATCCATTGGGACAATTCAGGTGCATTTCCCGCTTTTCTTCATCCACCGAGGTGATGACCTCGTCAGAAAGCGGTATCATGATTTCGGCACGTGGATGATCAACCGTAATTACCAGGTTTCCCGAAAAATCATCAACCCGGCTGATAAGTCCGATATCACCAAATTTCGCATCAAAAATTCTCATTCCGATCAAAGTTGAAGCGATCCCCTGATCTTCAGAATCAATTACAGCATGATCAAATACATAAACCTTGCTCCCAACCATATCCTTTGCTTTCGAAAGCGTATCGACAAACTTAAGTTTGCAAATGGCACTTTCATCGGTTCGAAAATTTAATCCCTCATCTTCAATATGATATGGAACAAGCCCACCGTCGATTTCAACGAAAAGAAATTCAAGCTCTTCAATCGTTTCTTCATACTCTTTTTCGAATACTAAAATGACTTCACCTTTAAGTCCATGCGGCTTCTGAATATAACCTACCTCAACACAACCTTCCTTATTTATTTGAATCATAGTAAAATACAAATAATGAAATACAAAGATATAAAAAAAGGGTGATGGTTTTAATAACCATCACCCTTTGTAATTTTTTCAGCTAATTGCTGCAAAAAACATTTTCAGTTTTATGCTTCTTCAGTTGGTTCAGCTACTTCAGCCTCCGCTTCTGGTTCAGCTTCTTTTACCGGTTTCACGATAAGAGCAGCGGCAGCAGCAGCATTTTTCTTCGCAATTTCAGCAATACGGGTCTCATTTACCTTTGTTTCAGCTACAAGACGTTTTTTCATGTCTTCGTTGAATCCGGCTGTAAGACCATCTTTCTTTGCCTGAACTGCATTTTCTTTTTCTTTCATCCATGCATCAAACCTTTTATCGGCTTCAGCTAGATCGAAAGCTCCTTTTTTAACACCTTCGAGAAGGTGTTTTTTCATCATTACCCCCTTGTGCGACAATATTGTGCGACAAGTATCGGTAGGCTGGGCGCCATTGTTAAGCCATTCAATGGCTTTATCAAAATTAAGATCGATGGTGGCAGGATTAGAATTTGGATTGTATGAACCAATCCTTTCAATAAACCTGCCATCTCGTGGCGACCTGCTGTTTGCTACCACAATGTGGTAATAAGCATGTTGTTTCCGACCATGCCTTGCCAAACGAATCTTTACTGACATAACGTTTTACGTTAAAATTTATAATTTTTATTTGCGGGGCAAAGATACAATATTATTTGGTACTAAAAATAGCAGTCTTGTTTTAAGGAATCAATTAAGCAAACGCAACCGTTCGAAATGACGAATCGTCTTGCAAGTAGTTGTTATGCGCTGCACCGAATTGAAGTAAATAGACAGATTTTGGTTAACTTTGCTCTGCATTTTGGTAGGACAAAACGACTTTTAAACGGTATTTACCGTGAAAAAAGATACAACTATTTATTAATAAACTAAAAATGAGAATACTACATTTAATATCACTAACCGCTCTGGTTATATTGAGTTTTTCAGGATGTGAAAAAGCAAAAGTTACAAATCAGGCAACTGCAGATGTTTTTGTAAAATCAATTAAGAATGCTCAGGGAGCAACTGTTTATGCAGTAATTCACTCAGTATTTTCATACAATGTCATGAAAAGTGTGAGTGTTACCTCCCCGGATGGAACAACAAAGCAATTGACGAATTATGAAAATGGAGGTAATTCATTTTTTAATGAACCAGCAGTAACTGATTATTCAGTCACCGCTCCACTTGCCGGCACTTATACATACCTTGCAAAGTTCAATGACGGAGAGGAAATAACATATACCAATGCATTGTCCGCTGCTACAATTTTACCGGCGAATATTACTTTGCTGGCAAAATCAGCAACTGCAGACTCTGTTTATATTAAATGGGATGCAATAGCCTCTGCACATGCGTACCAGCTTAAAGTAATGAAAGGGACAACCCAGGTTTATTATCAACCCGCCTTTGTTGATGCCAGTGTTCCACTGAAACCGAATCTAAGACTCGGGTTTCGTGTCAGCAATCTAACATCGAATGCCGGATCTGGAACCTTTGACTTTGAATTAACTGGATTATTATTTGAATCTACGACATACGATTATCTTCAGGCCATCAGTTCATCAATTCAACGTATAGTGCTTTAGCTCAACCTGAATTTATAGAAATAGTCTCTTTGATCAACGGGGAGAAACAATTCGTTGGACCATTCAAATTAACCTGGCCGGAATAATTCCGATAAGAACAAAACGAAGGATTTCGATCAATTTCGTCTATTGTAATATAATTTTGCCATTTCCAGAATGGAATGAACAGACATTAAATGAAATAGTGCACAATTGATTACGATGACATTCAAGAAATGAAATAATAAAATACACATTTAACCATTGAAGATGAAAAAATTACATTTATTGGCCTTAGTTGTTTTGATTATGGCAGGTTTATCTGGATGCAAAAAAGAAAAAGTTGCAAATCAGGCATCAGTTGATGTTTTCATAAAAGCGATTAAAACCCCCCAGGGTGCAACATTATACACAGTAATCCATTCTGTGTTTTCATATAACATAATGACAAGCGTAAGCGTTGCATCGCCCGACGGTACAACAAAACAGCTTGTTAATCCCGGCGGTGCTGGTAATTCGTTTTATAACATACCTGTAGATGCTGATTATTTACCAACTTTACCTACTTCAGCAATTGGTATTTACACTTACATCGTAAAATTTAATGACGGAGAGGAAATTACCTATACCAATTCATTGTCAAACCTGACTATTCAACCGGCAAACATTACATCGCTTGCGAAGTCAGCAAATGGAGACTCTGTTTATATTAAATGGGATGCAATACCCAATGTAAATTTTTACCAGATAGAAATTACGAAAGGAACTACCCAGCTTTACTATTCAGATAAATTTTACGATGGAAGTAGTCCTCTAAAGCCAAACCTGAGATTAGGTTTTAATCTGTACAACCTCAATTCTGCTGGTGGTACCGGAACTTTTACATTTAATATCAATGGATTGTTGTATGAAACAACAGCATACAGTTATTTACAGGCAACAAGTACATCATCTTCGGATATTGCACTTTAGTCAACCTAAATTTAAAGATCTTATAAACACAATTAAATGGTGAGGAATATGGAAATTGCTCTTTATTTTTCCATTTGAATTGAAAAGTACTGATCAGAGATAAAAGAAGGAAGTCCGACGGGTTTCCTTCTTTTAGTTTGCATACTATCTCCAATATTTTACAAAAAACCAACACATCAACATACCTTATTGAATTTCAATATTTTATCTGTCATTTTCTAATAGTTATCAACACCTCAATGGATTCGGTTTAAATTTCCTATTTTTAACCGCGCCTCATAAAGCACCATCGGAAAGGGATATTCCTATTCATTCAAAAGGTTTTAACTATGGTTTCATTTACCCATCTTCATGTCCACAGCCAATATTCAATCCTCGACGGTGCAGCGGCAGTTTCAGATCTGGTAAAAAAGGCGAAAAAGGATGGTATGACCGCCCTGGCGCTCACTGATCATGGCAATATGTTCGGGATCAAAGAGTTTCATGAAACCTGCAAGAAATTTGGAATTAAACCAATTCTTGGCGTTGAAACCTATGTTGCGTCACGCGGAATCCATTTCAAAGATAAAAGCGAAAAAGAGGACAGGTCGGGTGACCATTTGATTTTACTGGCCAAGAATGAAAAAGGATACCGTAATTTACTGAAATTAGTCACATTAGCCAATACGGAAGGGTTTTATTATAAACCTCGTATTGATAAAAATCTGCTTGAAAAATACAGTGAGGGAATAATTGTCTCGTCAGCATGTATTGGAGGTGAGATTCCACAGTGTATTTTGAAAGGAGATCTGGCCGCTGCAGAAGAGGCGATAAAGTGGTTTCAAAGCATTTTTAAAGACGATTTCTATCTGGAACTTCAGCGTCATAAAACGACTGATTCACAATTACCAACCGATGTTTACGAAAGTCAGGTGATTGTAAATAAGGAACTCATAAGTCTTGGCGAAAAGTTCGGTGTAAAGGTTATTGCCACAAATGACAGTCACTTTACCAACGGTGAAGATGCTGATGCTCATGATCTTCTAATATGCTTAAATACGGGAAAAGATCTCGACGATCCGTCACGAATGCGTTATACCAAACAGGAGTGGCTAAAGACGACTGCCGAGATGAATCAATTGTTTGCTGATATGCCAAATGCGCTTGCGAACACGCAGGATATCACCGAAAAAATCGAATTCTTTGAATTGGACTCCGATCCGATTATGCCCGAATTTCCCATTCCCAAAAGCTTCGGAACAATGGAAGATTACAGGAAGAGGTTTTCGGAAGAGGATATGATCGAAGAGTTTAAAAATGCCCCTAAAAAATCAGAAAGCTACGAACATTCCCTAAGGGTAAAGTTCGAATGCGATTATCTGACCTATCTTGTCTACCGGGGAGCGACATCCCGTTATGGCGAAGTGCTTGATAAGGAAGTGAAAGAGCGGATCGAATTTGAGCTTGATACGATAAAATCGATGGGATTTCCAGGTTATTTTCTTATTGTGCAGGATTTTATTGCAGCAGCGCGCGGAATGCAGGTAATCGTGGGTCCGGGTCGTGGGTCTGCAGCCGGTTCAGTTGTTGCATATTGCACAGGAATTACAAATGTCGATCCGATTAAGCACGATCTCCTCTTTGAACGGTTCCTTAATCCCGACAGAATATCGATGCCTGATATTGACATTGACTTCGATGATGATGGACGCCAAAAGGTGCTCGATTGGGTGAAAGAAAAATACAGCCGTGAGAATGTAGCACATATCTGCACATTTGGAACAATGGCCGCAAAAATGGCAATCAGGGACGTTTCTCGCGTGCTGAAATTACCACTCGCGGAAGCCGACAGACTTGCCAAAATGGTTCCTGAAACACCTAAGATTACACTTGAAAAGGCATACAGCGAAAACCCTTTGCTTGAAGCCGAAAAAAAATCAAGCAATCCATTAATTGTCAAAACATTAAAATTTGCCGAAACGCTTGAAGGGTGTATCCGTCAATTTGGTGTACATGCCTGTGGAATTCTGATAGGAAGGGATAAGCTCGACAATCATATCCCGTTAATGCCAACAAAGGATGAGGATCTGCTTACAACCCAGTACGATGGACACTTTGTTGAATCGATCGGCTTATTAAAAATGGACTTTCTTGGGCTGAAAACCCTTTCAATTATTAAGGATTGCCTCGAGAATATTCACCTTTCGAAAAAAATAGACCTCGATATTGACAAGATTCCGTTCGACGACAAAAAAACATTTGAACTTTTTAGTAACGGTAACACAACTGCAATATTCCAGTTCGAATCGCCAGGGATGAAAAAGTGGCTCAGGCTATTGCAACCCAGCCGTTTTGAAGATCTCGTTGCCATGAATGCCCTTTATCGGCCAGGTCCGATGGACTACATCCCTAAATATGTAAACCGGAAAATGGGAAGGGAGGAAATTGTTTACGATCACCCCATCATGGAACAGTTTTTATCTGATACCTATGGAATTACTGTATATCAGGAACAGGTAATGCTTCAATCACGCGCCTTGGGATTGTTTACACGAGGTGAGTCTGACTCACTGCGTAAAGCGATGGGAAAAAAGAACTTACCAATGATGGAAAAGCTAAAAGCCAAGTTCATCGAAGGTTGCAAAAGCAATCCCCTTTTCCTTGAAGGTTGCAAAACAGTAGGCAAATCGACTGATAACCTGATTGATAAAATATGGAAAGACTGGGAAGCGTTTACCCAATATGCCTTTAACAAATCACATTCGGTGTGTTATGCCTATATCGCTTACCAAACCGGATATCTGAAAGCCAACTATCCTTCAGAGTTTATGGCCGCAGTATTAAGCTGTAACCTTACAAATGCTGACAAGATCTCCATCTTTATGGATGAAAGCAAGCACATGGGATTGGCTGTATTGGGGCCAGACGTAAACGAATCGCGCTCAAAATTTTTCGTCAATAAAACCGGCGGACTTCGATTCGGATTGTCGGCTATCAAAGGTGTCGGAGCAGGTGCCGTAGCTGACATCGTAAATGAAAGAGATGCAAATGGTGATTTTAAATCAATATTCGATTTTGTTGAAAGAGTTAATTTACAAACCATTAATAAAAAGAATCTTGAGTCACTCGCGATGGCCGGTGGCTTCGACAGCTTTATAAATATTCATCGGTCGCAATACTTTGGTGATACAGGCGACGGAAACTCATTTATTGAGGCGTTGATCAAATATGGCAACCGGATTCAAAGTGATAAACAATCATCGATGGCCTCGCTATTTGGCGGATTTCAAACGATAGAAGTTAAGTTGCCAACGATTCCAAATGTTCCCGAGTGGCCAAAAATTGTGGCGCTCGAAAAAGAGAAGAACCTGATCGGCATCTATCTTTCGTCGCATCCGCTTGATGATTATACACTGGAAATCAAAAGCTTCTGCACTAAAGATATCAATCTGTCGATGCTTAACAGCGAAATGGAAACGCTGAAAAACCGCGATCTGACTTTTGCCGGAATTGTGACCGAGACGCAGGAAGGGTTTACGAAAAATGGTAAACCATTTGCATCACTAATACTTACCGATTATACCGATTCGTATAAGCTGATGTTCTTTGGAAACGACTTTGTGAATTTTGGGAATTTCTGCAAAAAAGGGTTATTCCTGTTAGTTCGGGGAAAAGTTGCTATTAAATGGCAGGGAGGTGATCAACTTGAATTTAAGGCAAGTAAAATTGAATTGCTTCAGGAATTAGCAGAGAAAGCCGAGAGTCTCCGAATAGCGGTTACGGCAGAAATATTGACAGCAGATCTGATTGAAGAGTTCGATTCAACTTTTGCCAAATCACCCGGAAAAACGTTATTGAAATTTTCGGTTTACGATCAGACAACAAATATCAAACTTCACTTGTTTTCAAGAACAAGGCGGATCGGGTTATCGGGCGAACTGAAAGCATATCTTCAAAAAAACCCTGATATCGTTTTTACAATAAATTAATTAGTAAATTTGTTCGCTTATTTTTTAGACTTTTCAAACATTTAAAAATATATTGATATGGCAATAGAGGTAACAGATGCGAATTTTGATGAGATTGTTATTCAGTCAGATAAGCCTGTATTAGTTGATTTTTGGGCTGAGTGGTGCGGACCTTGCAGGATGATCGGACCACTTGTAGCTGAGCTTTCTGACGATTACAACGGGAGAGCTGTAATAACAAAAATGGATGTTGACTCCAACCCCGGAACTGCGGCAAAGTTTGGAATACGTAATATCCCAACAATTTTATTTTTCAAGAATGGTGAAGTTGCAGATAAACAGGTAGGTGCTGTTCCAAAAACAATCCTTGCCTCTAAGATTGATGCCCTGTTGTAGGTCACTAATTCATCAGTAAATAATTAAGGCACAAGAGTTTTTCTTGTGCCTTAATTATTTACTGATAGGTACTACTCAAGAAATAACTGACTTCTAACCGGAAAATGGTCGGAGAGGTAGACCCTGTCACGATTGTAATTCCTCACAACAAACTTTTGATTACAAAGGACATAATCAATTCTGAAAGAGGGTAATACTCCGTTGTAGGTATTCGAAATACCCCATCCTGCCTCTACAAAAGCATCTTTCAGATCTCCCCTTACTTTCCTGTATGCATAAGATACAGGAGTATCATTAAAATCACCACAGACGATAACAGGGAAAGGCGACTTTCTGATATGATCGGAAACAGTTCTTGCCTGTAATGCACGCATTTCAAAACCTGATTTAAGTTTATAACTTATTTTTCGGGCTTCGTTGATTTGCTTGCCCTTTGATCCGGCACCAAGGGAATCGATAATAGAGTAGTCATCCGGATCGATGGAATATGACTGGAAATGACAGTTATACACCCGAATAGTCTGACGTTCATTTATTTTTATATCTGAAAAAAGCACAAGATTTGAAGATCCGGAAAACCTAATTTCGCCCAGGTTAATGATCGGATACTTTGAGAATGTTATTGAACCCGCATTTGAACTCATCGATGCCAACTGGTAGTATTTAATTCCCGGCAATGCATCCCTTATTCCTTGCGGGCTAAGCGATCCTGTCTTGGATAGCGTCGCTTCCTGAAGGCATATAATTTCGGCTCCGGTTGATTTAAAATATTCCAAAACCTTTGGAGCATTCGTCCTCTTATTTCTTAAATCGCTTTTAAACCCATGAACATTAAAACTAAGAATCTCAAACCCCTGTTGATGTGACTGAGTCCGAGGTAGGAGTTGAAAGGTATTTGTGAAATCATAATACCCTAACAAAAAGGCCATTAATGGCAGCAATAATTTTTTTGATGGTTGTAAGATCCAAATTATCAGAAAAATCAAATTAACAAGTACCAGGTAAGGATAGGCTAATCCAAAAAAAGAGAGTGGCCAAAAAAAATCAGGTGGTACAAACGGAGCCAAATATGCCAGTAAAAGCAGGAATGATGCCCCAATATTAAGGGTAAAGCCAAATTTTGAAAAAAATTTCTTCACACAATTAATTTTTTCGACCCATTTTGAACAACATTTCCCGTTCTTCAAAAGTCAGACTATCATAACCCGACTTGCCAATTTTATCCAGAACCCGGTTGATTTCATCCTGCTGGCTCCCCTTGTTCCTGTTGTATTCATAATCAGGATTTGCCTTATTATGTTTGATTTTAAGCTTCCGGCGCGGTCTGAACCACGAAAAAAAAGTATCAGTCATTCTATCAAACCGACCTGTTATATTTCTGCCCGCAATCAGTTGCGACATATAGATCCAGCCCCATAAAGCGCCACCAATGTGCGCAAAATTTCCGCCGGCATTATCACCCGAAAGGTTAATGACATATAGCACAACCGATACAAAGGCAATCCATTTTATTTTAACCGGTCCAATAAATACAAGATGGATCAAATGATTTGGCACATATACGGCAATAGCGATTACAATAGCAATGACTGAGGCAGAAGCACCCAGCAATTGAACTTCTAAAATTGCCGGCCTGAAAACAGGTATAAGATTATACGCCAACATATAAGCTAATCCTCCGGAAAATCCTCCAACCAAATATAGGCTTAACAGTTTTTGCTGGCTGTGATATTCAAGGAAAATCTTTCCAAACCAATAGAGCCAAAGCACATTGAAAAGAATGTGCAAAAAATCGAAATGCAAAAACATGTAGGTCAAAATCGTCCACGGACGCGAGACAAACAGCTCAAAAGAAGCAGGAAGTGAGAGCCATCCCAAAAATTGGGAACCATCGGCTCCACTAAGTTTATAACCCACGAAAACAAGCCGAACGAATACCCAAATCGCTATGTTGATATAAATGAGCTTTGTAAGATAGGTGCCATTCCTGAACGATAGTTTTATTTCATCAATAATTCCCATCGGCTCAGTATAATTTGTTTGTATGTTTATCCCAATACTTCAATAAGATAAACCCAAAGAGCATCCCTCCCAAATGTGCAAAGTGTGCAATATTGCTATTCGACTGAGTTATTCCCAAATACAATTCAATAGCCCCATAACCAATTACAAAATATTTCGCCTTGATCGGAACAGGTGGAAAGAGCAACATCAATTCTGTATTAGGAAAGAGATATCCAAAGGCAAGCAAAACTCCAAAAACAGCTCCTGAGGCCCCAATAGTTGGAATATCAACGCGTTCTACAAGAACACGCTGCACAAGATCCGTGGCCTGCTGAATATAGACTGGATTATTAGGAGCATCACCCCAATTGTTCACGAGATCAGCAACCCATGTAGCGGGATGGCTAAGATTAGACTTCACAAAGGCAGCCAATAATTCGGGAGATGGGGTATTGACAAATGCAGCAACATGCTTCTGCAATGATTGAATCTCGAGATAAGTTACAAATGAATGAAGTGCAGCAGCGCCAAGTCCGGTGACAAAAAAGTAGATTAAAAACCGATTGGAACCCCACACCATTTCGAGCATCTTCCCAAACATATATAAGGCAAACATATTAAAAAACAGGTGCCAAATATCTGCATGCATAAATAAATGAGTAACAAACTGATATGGCCTAAAATGTTCCGAACCCGGATAAAACAGTCCAAGCTTTTCATTGAGATCTATCCCAATGTTTTTTAAAGCCCAGGTTGCGACCAACATAACAACGTTGATCATGATCAGGTTTTTTACAACCGGCGGCATCGAAAAGGGTGATGTCTGATATTGGTTCATCGTAAATTTATCTTGTTAATAATGCAAAAATAACGAATCGAATCGGATAGTTGATCACTTGAGCAGTTTTTCAAAATCAGGAAATGAAACGATGGAGATTATAGTTTTTCCAGTCGGCGAATAATGGGGAGTCTTGCAGGCAAAAAGGTTATTGAAGAGCTCCGAAATCTCCTCTTGTTTTAATGATACGCCATAATTAATTGCCGTTGACTGGGAAAGAAGCAACGCAAGATGTTCTTTAATCTCCTCTTTCACATCCACTGGCCTGTTTTTAAAATCTTCGATAAGTTTTTGTACGAGATCAGAGGCGTTCAGATGGCTCAGCAGCGCAGGGATTCCTTCAACCACGAAATCATCATTTTCACCTTGACGGATTTCGAAACCGAGCGCTTTAAGTTCCTCGTTAAGAACAATCAATATTTCTTTATCAACAGCATTAAGTTCAAGCACTGCCGGAAATAATTGCCTCTGACTCAAAGCCAAATGATTATCGATGATCCGCATGAAGTTCTCGAACAAAATCCGCTCGTGTGCCCGGCGCTGATCAATGACCATTAATCCCGATTTAACCGGAGTAATTATGTATTTGTTCTTGAATTGAAGGAAATTATAATTTTCCTTCATTGCAATGTCGTCGTCCGTAAATGTTTGCTGAACAGCTTCCTGCTCAATTTCATTCGAAATAGCCGAAGGAAATACAGGAGTTTGATCGCTTTGTCCTCTCTCCTGCTCAAATCCTTTGTAAAGTGCTTGCCAATTATCGAGATTCTGTCCGTCTCTGTATGAAGTTGCTCTTGAATAGTCACGATCCGCACCTCGCTCCTGTTCAAACGGGTTGAAGTTGGGATTAATTCTTATTTCGGGTTCCGGAATTCTAGAACCAGGAATCGGGCTGAGAGGAATATCGATTGACCCGGCCTGGTCGAAATCGATGGAAGGCATCAGGTTGAATTTCCCCATTGCTTCGCGAACCGAGGCTTGAATAATATGCCAGGCAGAACTCTCATCCTCAAATTTAATCTCCGTTTTTGTGGGATGAATATTGATGTCAATCGTTGCCGGATCAACCTCAAAATAAAGAAAGTACGAAGGAAATGTTTCGGGTGGAAGAATCCGGTCGTAAGCCTGTTGAATAGCCCGGTTGAAAAACGGATGTTTCATAAATCGTCCGTTCACGAAAAAAAACTGCTCCCCTAAGGTCTTCTTTGCATATTTGGGCTGGCCAATGAAACCTGATATATTAATCACTGATGTGCTGGTATCAACAGGAATAAGGCTTTGGTTGATGTTCTTTCCAAAAAGGGAAACAATCCGCTTACGGACATTCTCGGAGGGAAGGTTATAGATGACGGAATTGTTGTGATACAGTTCGATAGCCAGTTCCGGGTTCGCCAGGGCTATCCGCTGCACTTCCGTGATGATATATTTAAGCTCGGAACTATTAGATTTCAGGAATTTACGCCGTGCAGGAATGTTGAAAAAAATGTTTTTCACAGAAAAGTTCGTTCCTTCTGCACATTGATCGGCTTCCTGTTTCTGGATTGCAGAACCCAGAATATGAATGAATGTTCCAAGTTCCTCTCCATGAGGGCGTGTGCGAAGTTCAACATCAGCGACACCCGCAATCGAAGCAAGCGCTTCACCCCTGAAACCCATCGTCCGGATTGCAAACAGGTCGTTAGCTTCGCGTATTTTGGAGGTGGCATGACGTTCGAATGACATCCTTGCATCGGTAGGCGACATCCCTTTCCCATTATCGATCACCTGGATCAAAGTCCGCCCTGAATCTTTGATATTAATTGTAATTAAAGTTGCACCAGCATCAATCGCATTTTCGACGAGTTCCTTTACGACCGAAGCCGGACGTTGAATGACCTCCCCTGCAGCAATTTGATTTGCAACTGAATCGGGTAAAAGTTGGATAATATCCGGCACTTATAAATTCTTAGTTTAAATTACAAATATAACTCAAATTTCATTTCAGGTAATCACTTACCACCTTTGAAATACCCTTTTTAACCAGTTCCCAGGTTTGCTTTTTGAAACTTACTGGTGCATCACTCTCATCCGCATCGGCGAAGTAGGTGATGGCATTTGGAATGCTAATAGCGAGCATCTGGCTGGGATATTTTTGTTTGTGCCAGTCAATCAATTGTTGCAGTGGGTAATGCTGAAGTAATTCATATAAATCCCAAAAATCCTTTTTCTGCCCTCGCCCAAGTATGGCCTGGATTTTCATAGCTGAAATATCAGCGTTACTGTACATCCTGATATTGTCTTCCAAAACAAATTCTGCAATAGGGAGATGCGGAAAGTAAACAATATCAACCTTAATTCTTTGAATGTTACAGAAAATTCCAATCTTCTTATGTCCACTTTCATAATCGAAATCGCTCCCAAATTCAAGCGTCAATTCGTTTTCAATACTTAGATGGTCAAATTTTTCATGATAGAATAAATCCAGATCCACCGAACTGCGATGTCCATATCGAAGCGAAAGCGCTGTTCCTCCCACCAACGAAAATGAATGAAGAGATGGTAGTTCCATCAGGCTTTTCAGTAGGGAAAAAGTTCGGGATTCAACTGCCTCAGTATGTAACATCTGAATTCATTTAATGGTTTATCTATGACTGCGCTGGCAAGATGTATCCTATGCTCAGGTAGATATTTTGCGTGTAATAAAGCATCTATCACCTTTTCATCGCCATAATACCTGCGGCACTGACGGATATCCTCAACATCGCCACGCGAAAAAACCCGTTCAATCACAAAATTAGCCTTGGCGTCGTAGTCAATCAGCTCAAAGTTCACATCCCAAAAAATGCGCTTTTCGAATATGGGTTTTACCTTTAAATCCATATTGCGAAGGTAATAAAAACGGTTCATGATAATGAATTTCCGGATTCATGTTTTGTAAAAAGTAACGATTGATAATTCGTTTATTTATTGTAATTTCATCTAACGTTAGTTAACTACCTAAAAATGCTTGTAAAAACCTATGGTAGTGCAGTTCATGGAATTGATGCTACCACAATTACAATAGAAACAGACGTCTCCAGGGGAATTCGCTTTAACCTTGTTGGCTTGCCCGACAATGCCGTAAAGGAGAGCCAGCAACGCATCGATTCGGCTTTGCGCTTTAATGGGTATAAACTTCCCGGGAAAAAGATAGTTATCAATATGGCACCTGCCGATATCCGCAAGGAAGGATCGGCTTACGACCTACCCATCGCCATAGGAATTCTGGCCGCCTCTGAACAGATAGTCGCCCCTGACCTTCATAAGTATATGATGATGGGAGAACTTTCACTCGATGGCGGATTGCAAACAGTGAAAGGGATTCTTCCCATCGCGATCCGGGCGCGTGAAGAGGGCTTTGAAGGGTTTATCCTTCCAAAACAAAATGCCCGCGAAGCGGCAGTCGTCGACAAACTAAAGATTTTCGGTGTCGAGAACCTTAAAGAGGTGATTGATTTCTTATCCGGTCGTTTAGTTATCGAACAGACAATTATTGATACACGCGAAGAGTTTAAAGCCAAAATTTCGAATTACGATATCGATTTTGCAGACGTCAAAGGTCAGGAAAATGTAAAGCGTGCGCTCGAAATTTCGGCCGCCGGGGGACACAATTTAATAATGATCGGACCGCCAGGAGCAGGTAAAACCATGCTCGCCAAGCGAATACCTACAATACTTCCACCTTTCAGTCTCAAGGAGGCACTCGAGACTACAAAGATTCATTCCGTAGCAGGAAAGATTGAGCGCGAAACATCATTGATGACCTTGCGGCCTTTTCGGTGCCCACATCATACAATTTCTGATGTTGCACTCGTAGGT
Source organism: Mariniphaga sp. (assembly GCA_025355585.1). Lineage (GTDB taxonomy): Bacteria > Bacteroidota > Bacteroidia > Bacteroidales > Prolixibacteraceae > JAAFHB01. The sequence continues at coordinate 49,801 of JANXZJ010000070.1, forward strand.
GGCGGAACCTTTCCTCAACCTGGTGAAATTTCCCTTGCACATAATGGCGTTTTATTTCTCGACGAGTTGCCAGAATTTAAACGGACGGTTCTTGAGGTTTTACGCCAACCTCTTGAAGATAGACTGATCACAATTTCAAGAGCGAAATTTTCCGTTGAATATCCTGCCAGTTTTATGCTTGTTGCCTCGATGAACCCTTGTCCTTGCGGATTTTACAACCACCCTACAAAACCATGCGTTTGTGGTCCCGGAATGGTGCAAAAATACCTGAGCCGAATATCCGGACCGTTGCTCGACCGGATCGATATCCACCTCGAAGTAGTTCCGGTTCCGTTCAGCGATCTTACGGAAATGAAACCGGGAGAGAAAAGCGAAACTGTTCGTCAACGCGTAATCAGTGCACGCGAAATTCAACGTGAAAGATTTCACGACACCGAAATTTATTGTAATGCGCAGATGAGTTCAAAAATGTTGCATCAATATTGTAATCCCGATCAGGCCGGCCATCAGCTTCTTAAGAATGCAATGGAGAAACTGGGTTTGTCTGCCAGGGCTTATGATCGTATTCTGAAGGTTTCCCGGACAATAGCGGACCTCGAAGGTATTGAATCCATTCAGGCCGACCATCTTGGCGAAGCTATTCAATACCGGAGTCTTGACCGCGAATCGTGGGGGGCTTAGTCATTTCCAAAGTAAAAGTATAATTTTACAGTCGATATTGATTCAAGGTTACGAATTTAAAACAATATATCTTTATTATTGTTTTAATTAAAAATCGATTAACATGCCAGATAAATTCTCAGATCCAATTGGTCGGCTCATGGGTTTGCGCTACAAGTCGCATCCATGGCACGGTGTTCACATTGGTGATCACGTTCCAGAAAAGGTAACCGCTTTTATTGAGGTGGTCCCAACAGATACCGTTAAGTATGAAGTCGATAAAGATACAGGATATCTCAAAATAGACCGGCCGCAGCAGTATTCAAATGTAGTTCCGGCGCTTTATGGATTCATTCCTCAGACTTATTGTGGCAAGAAAGTGGCTAAGTTTTGTATGGATAAAGCCGGACTTAAAGGGGTGAAAGGAGATGGAGATCCGCTTGATATTGTGGTACTTACCGAAAAATCGATTCACCATGGTGATATTCTTGTCACTGCACGGCCAATCGGTGGATTTAGAATGATCGACGGAAATGAGGCCGATGATAAGATTATCGCGGTGCTCAACAATGACTTTGTTTATGGCCATTTTAACGATCTAACCGATGTTCCCGAAACGATTATCACGCGACTCCGACATTACTTCCTTACTTATAAAGACTTGCCGGGTGAAGAGAAAAATTCTGTGATCACACATGTTTACAGCAAAGAAGAAGCTTATGAAGTGATCCAATGCGCGATTGATGATTATCATTCACGTTTTGAAAATCTCGGAAAATTACTTCTTCTTGATGACTAAACGATCGTTACTGCAGCAACCATCTGAAAAACAATAACTATTAAACACCCGGAAATTCTGCCACTTAGATTTTCCGGGTGTTTTGTTTTTATTTTCCCCATCACTGCCTGGTTTTTCATTTTCATGTCAAATAACCGAATCATCCGGCAATAAATATTAACCGCCTTGCATTACAGTACTATGAAAAATCCTGTAGGGCAGCTTCAATCATAACAGGACGGTGAAAACACCTGCAGGTCGGAATACTTTTCAGCAGGATGGCGAAAAAACGTGCAGGACCGTAAGAATCGGTGCAGGACTTATTTTCCCTATAGCAGATCACTTTTTTATGTGAAAAGCATGAGAAAAACTGATCATCTGTTTAAAAAAATATGATTACTTTTCGACGCTCGTTTCATTTTGAATCCGGCAACCTACAAATCGTATTTTTGCATTCACACCGAATTAATTAAGGTTATGGGGATCAGGTATCGTCTTACATTAATGAATTTTCTGCAGTTTTTTATCTGGGGATCGTGGCTGATCTCGCTCGGCAGTTACATGGGGAACACCCTCAGTTTCACAGGAGGTCAGATCGGAAGCATTTTTGCCACAATGGGAATCGCCTCCTTGTTTATGCCAGGATTGCTGGGTATCGTTGCTGACCGCTGGATCAATGCGGAGCGCGTACTTGGAATGTGCCATATTGTTGGCGCCACACTTCTATTCTGGGCATCCACCGTCACCGATCCGCAGCTTATGTATTTAATCATGCTGTTTAATGCAATGGCGTACATGCCAACAATTGCATTAAATAACACTGTATCTTATAATGTCCTTGAACAAAAAGGGTTTGATGTGGTGAAAGATTTTCCCCCTATCCGGGTATGGGGTACTGTTGGTTTTATCTGTGCGATGTGGGTCGTCGATTTATGCGGATGGAGTCTTAGTCCTTTGCAACTCTATATCGGAGCGGCATCTTCATTATTTATAGGAAT
>JANXZJ010000074.1 GCA_025355585.1 Mariniphaga sp.
GCTTGACTTGTACATGACCTGAAAAAGTCAAGCCCTCACGTTGAATAAAGCTAATTATTTTCGTCCGGACCTTTCTGATCCTTATTTTTGAGTAGATGGCGCCCTTTGATTTTCCGGACAGCAAACCAGCCATCAATAAAAGCATCGTCATCGATCATCCCTTCAAAGCCATCGTCCTGTTTGTCAAGCAACCGGCGACCTTCGGAAATCAATTCTTTGATCGAGCGGCCTGCGCTCTTGCGGTCGTTGGTGATCAATCCAATTGTTGGTTGCATTTTTTCAAGAGCAGAAAGTTCCGTGGACAGGTTTTCCAATTCGACGGCAGTAATACCATAACCGGCTGTTTTCGGAAGATATTCATTGCCACGTTTAAGAATCGTGCTGCATTTGATCAGTGCTTTCTTTTCGGAAATGACATTAAACTTAGATTCAGGGATTGAAACATCGTTCAATAATTCCTGATCACCTTTATCCTTTGCATAAAACGCCAGCTTGCATTCCAGTTTGTACATCTTCCGGAAAAATACAGTCAACAGCTGGTTTTTCTGATTAACATATCCACCAGGATTATTCTCATCCTGCGCTTTAAAAGCAAGGTCTAATTCGCGCTCATTTTCTACGAGTCCTTTGACATTGGCAGCAATTACGGCCAGGTTCATCCACATGTCTTCATTCTTCAATGCATAGGAAATCGATTCTTTCTCCATTTCCCAAAAAGTTTTTCCTTTTAAGTTCATAAAGATTTATTTTAATTGGTGTTTTGATTCTGTGATACCCTAAAAACATAAAAAAGTTTCATAATCATGTCAAAAAAATTCAGATTTATTCGTACAACGTCCTTATTTAGAGTGATTAAAAATAGTATTGTAATTTATTGAAGGTAATTAGTGAAAACAATATGGTGTTGCGTCCGGGAAACGTTCAATTGATTTTTTATGATTGTATTATTTTGATTTGCTTTCAGCAGAAATGGCCAGATAGATTTTCAGATATATGCTTCCGGTTAGTGTCGTTGACCTGCCAGGTTGGGATTTTTGCCGCCAGACTGTGACGATGACTAACCAGTTAGTGAATATGCTTTGCCAGACAGTATTCATGTCCAACCAGGTTGTGCATTTATGCCGCCAGCTAGTGTCACTGACTTAATGGGTCATGGATTTGTCCTGCCAGACGATGTTCCTGGTCAACAAGATTGGGATTTATGCTGCTAACTAGTGTCTCTGACTTACTAGCTTGTGCATTTGCCTAGCTAGACGTGGATTTATGCTGCTAGCTAGTGTCACTGACTTACCAGCTTGTGCATTTGCCTTGCTAGACGTGGATTTATGCTGCTAGCTAGTGTCACTGACTTACCAGCCCGTGCATTTGCCTTGCTAGATTGTGTTCTTGACTTGTCAGGTGCGGATTTATTATGCTAGCTAGTGTCACTGACTTACTAGCTCATGCATTTGCCTAGCTAGACGTGGATTTATGCTGCTAGCTAGTGTCACTGACTTACCAGCTCGTGCATTTGCCTTGCTAGATTGTCTCCTTACTTGCCAGACACGAATTTATGCCGCCGGATAGTGTTCTTGATCAACCAGGCTGGGATTTATCCGGAATGATCCTGCCGAATGTTAAAATGGTTGGGATTTTTGTTGAAAAGAAGTGCTGATGAGTTATAAGTAATACTGCCACTGATCTTATGTGATCATCAGGTTTTTCTGCACGAAGAAAAATGTGAAGCAGGAATATATGGATTTCAATGTTATTCTAATTGTATGTTTCGCACTTCAAAAACCGCTAAAGGGGGAAATAAGAATTAATTGATTAATTTTGAAAAATGCGAGATCTAAAATAGAATGACACAATTAGTTAATATAAATAATACTTTCGAGAGTTACCAAAAGCTGATTGATTTTTATCAGGAACACAAGTATAAAGAATTCGATACCATTCATTTGGAACTCAGACAATGGTTTGCTGCCAATATGTGCGCCGCCTTAGGAGGTATTTTAGATGCATTTACTGATAATCTGAATGATGTAAAGATCGATTATATCAGTCCCGATATCGAACGGATTTTGCTTAAAAACGACTTTCTTTCATTCTTTGGTCGTTCACGAATGATTGATAATTATCACACAACCATCCGGTTTTTAAAACTAAAACTAAGCGATGGTAAGTTTTTTAATAACTATGTAGTGAATGAGTTAATAGGACGGACTGAATTGCCAAAGATGTCATATTTGGTAAAAGAAAAAATGACTGAAGCGATCTACGAAATTTTTGTCAATGCGCAAATTCATAGCGAAAGCAGGCAAATTTATACATGCGGTCAATTCTTTCCAAGAGATAACACAATAGAATTTACCATCGTAGATACAGGCATCGGTTTTAAAAGAAAAGTAAACGAAAGATTCAATGCCAATTTAAATTCCATTCAGGCAATAAAATGGGCAATAATGGATAAGAATACAACAAAAGTTGGTGTTACAGGAGGCATTGGTCTGGCATTGTTAAAAGAATTTATCGAGAAAAATAGAGGTAAAATGCAAATTATTAGTGATGATGGATTTTACCAATTTGATATTCAAGGGGAACAATCTTATTTTTTTAATGGTTCATTTCCGGGAACAATTGTAAATTTGCAATTCAGAACAGATGATAATAGTTCCTATATTCTGAAGAAGGAGTTTGATAATAACAATATATTTTAAATGACATGGAAAATACAACAATAAATATTGTAAATACAGTGGGTGATTCTTTTTGTGTAGAAGCAGAGGACGGTCAAAAAGTATTTGAACTCATAAAAAAAGTATTATCCGAGAAACGATCTGTCACATTGTCATTTTTAAATGTCGAAATGCTTACGACTGCTTTTTTAAATACTGCTGTTGGACAACTGTATCGTGATTTTTCAGAAGAATTTATAAAAAAAAGCTTAAAGGTTGAAAATCTCACTAATAGTGGGGCAGTTTCCTTAAAGCGTGTTGTTGATACGGCTAAATTGTATTATAAAGACCCTGAAGCAATGCAACGAAGCATTAACGATATAATGGGAGAATAGATTATGGCAACTAAATATTCGACTCAAAATATATCAGAAGTTCAAAGTAGAAAAATATTCTTCGATGCCAATGTACTTATTTATATTTTCTGGCCATCGGGTGCTTACAATTGGGAAGGATTTTACTCCCAGGTTTTTAATCGATTGTTGCGCCAGAGTAATGAATTGTGTGTAGATTTTATTGTGATTTCAGAAATCATAAATCGTACACATCGTTTGGAATATGACAAATATTTGAGAGCAAACACTATTTCAAAAAACGAACTGACATATAAGAACTACCGAAATAGTACTGACGGACAGGTGGCATTATCAGATATTTATCTGATGGTAGAAACAAATATTCTGGATACATTTACAATTATAGGTAAGTCTTTTTCAAAAAGCGATATCCAATCATTTTTAACTTTTGATCCACTGGATTTTGGAGATAAAGGCATTTTATTAACTTGCCAGGAAAATTGCTGTGTTTTACTCACTAACGACATTGATTTCAAATCTTCTAATGTTGATATTCTGACCGCAAATGTTGCAATACTACGGAATTAGTTTATAAATTATAAAAAAGCAACTCAATCAGGAATACCTCCTACCAAAGAAAAAGCGGGCTTTCACCCGCTTTCCCTGTTACTTTAGTGAAGGTCTGAATGTTCAGATCATGAACATTCAGACCTTCACTCTGAATCAAAAATTTACATTTCGATCTTTTTAAACTTCGGTACGAGCAGGTGCATCACACCCCAGGCGATCAGGTAAGCCACCGCACAGAAAACAAATACGATTGTATAGGCAGTAGTCATATGCGAAAGAACTATAGGTGTCTGGATTGATTTGAGCATAGCAAATGAGGTTGGATCAATCGCCTGAACCTGTTGAGCAACATCAGATGGAAGTCCAATTAACTCCACATGATTGAGATTCAGAACATCACCACGTTTGTTAACAAGTTGCATTGCCGTGATTTTATCAACATATTCACCGAGATTCGCGGATTTTGCTTCGACCCATGAGGCAGCAATACCACCGTAACGGTAACCATCAAATAACCATCCTGCACATTTATTGATTACAACGGCTCCAAGTGCTCCGGCCATCCCGCCAATACCGACGATACTGCCCACCGCTTTTTTCGGAAACATATCCGATACTGTCGTAAAGATATTGGCAGACCATGCCTGGTGCGCAGCCGTTCCTACACCAATAATAAGCACCGGAAACCAGAAGCTGATGCTTCCTAAATATTGTGCACTTAAAACCAATAATGGGAACATTGCAATTGTCAGCATCGCTTTCATGCGTGCAGCATAAGGTTCATAACCTTTGCGGATATAGTACATCGGAAACCATCCTCCGCCAATACTACCGATTGTTGACATAGTATAGAGGACTGCCAGAGGAAAAGCGACATCCATTCCGGTCATACCGTATTGAGCCTTCAGATAAGCCGGTAACCAGAACAAAAAGAACCACCAGACGCCATCGGTCATTGCCTTACCAAAACTAAAAGCCCAGGTTTGTTTATACTTCAATAGCTGAAACCAGGAGACTTTTTCTTCCTTTGAATTATCCGTATTTACTTCAACATCTTTATCAGAATGAATGTATGCAAATTCAGCTTCTTTGATTCTTTTACTACGGGCAGGAATTTCATAAAGCCAAAACCAAAAGATCAACCAGATGAATCCGATTCCCCCGATGATCAGGAAAGCCGCTTCCCATCCGAGATGGTCAGCAATCCAGGGGACTGTGATAGGCGCCAAAATGGCTCCTACATTCGCACCCGAATTAAAAATCCCGGTAGCTAACGCACGTTCTTTCTTTGGAAACCATTCAGCAACCGTTTTTATCGCTGCGGGAAAGTTCCCTGCCTCTCCAAAACCCAATACGCCACGAGCAAACATAAATCCGCCGGTACTTTTTGCAAGCGCATGAATCATCGCTCCCACGGACCAGATCGTCAGTGATAACGCATACCCCAATTTTGTTCCAAGCCAGTCAATCAGCCTTCCGGCGAAGACCATGGAAATGGCATATACAAATTGAAAAACAGAAACGATATTTGCATAATCGGAATCGCTCCAGTTGAATTGAACTTCGAGGCGATCTTTGAGAAGACTCAGCACCTGCCTGTCGAGGTAGTTTACGGTGGTGGCGAAAAACAAGAGTGAACAAATCGTCCACCTGTATTTCCCCAATGTCTGGTTTAATTGATTCATTAATTCGCTTTTTACTTGGTTTGTAATAATTAACTATGTTCTGAGTTTTCTTATAATTGCAAGTGCTTCAATACATTTATCAGTTATTGCCTGGTAATTTCCCGATTCGATCACATCTTTCGGGAACAACTGTGATCCCATACCCACACAGTGAACGCCTGCTTTAAACCATCCTTTCAGGTTGGCTTCGTCAGGAGAAACGCCACCTGTTGGCATAATGCTTGCCCATGGCATTGGCCCTTTAACACCTGACACAAAGTCAGGACCACCGACAGATGAACCAGGGAAGATCTTGACGACTTCAGCGCCCAGTTCGTGCGCCCTGTTAATTTCAGTTACGGAGCCACAACCCGGACTCCAGGCGATTTTCCGGCGGTTGCAAACTTTGGCCATATCTTCATCGATCAACGGAGAAACGATAAAGTTGGTTCCGATCTGGATATACAACGAAGCGGTTCCCTGGTCAATCACAGAACCAACTCCCATGATCATCTCAGGGCACGCCTTGATGGACCATTTGTTGACTTCATTAAAAACTTCGTGTGCAAAATCACCCCGGTTAGTAAATTCAAAAACACGGATGCCACCATCATAACAGGCTTTTACCACATTTTTGCAAACCTCAGCATCTTTGTGATAGAAAACCGGAATCATCCCGGTCTCTTTCATCTTTAATGCGACTTCTATTCTTGTAAATCGTGCCATAAATTCATTAAAAGATTATGAGTTATGAATTATAAGTTATGAGTTATGAGTTATCGGGCTACGCGTCCTGAAGCATCACCGCCCATCAGTTTGATCACCTCATCGACAGTAACTAAATTGTAATCACCGTAAATCGTGTGTTTCAGGCAGGAAGCTGCTACGGCAAAATTCAATGCTTTCTGATCATTTTCGGGCCAGGTGATGAGACCATAAATCAAACCACCCATAAATGAATCGCCTCCGCCAACACGGTCAACGATATGGGTAATCTGGTAAGTTAGTGCATCGAACAGCGTTTTGCCATCCCAAAGCACTCCGGTCCAGGTATTATGACTTGCGCTTACAGATCCCCGTAAGGTAGTAATCACCTTTTTAATGCGTGGAAATTTCGCCATCATCTGCTTCGATACAGATTCGTATGCGGCCGCTGAAACATGACCTGAAGTTACATCCACTCCTTCAGGTTTAATCCCCAATACCATTTCGGCATCTTCTTCGTTTCCAAGAACGACATCACATCCACCGACTAATACAGACATCACCTCAAGAGCGCTTTTACCGTAT